>NZ_BAAHAR010000052.1:0-59420 GCF_054777395.1 Nocardiopsis oceani | reverse complement strand
CGACGTGGTCGTCGCAGAAGACGTAGAGTGCGGTCAGAAGGGTGTCCAGGTCTCGTTTCACACCAAGACTCTGCGGCACCCTTCGCTGTGTCCGCTACCTGCTTACACATCGGACTCACTCATCTAGAGAACCCGCTCGAAACAGAGGGAGCTGGGCTCGTCCGCGTAGGCGCCGAAGGCGGGGATGGGCGCGTAGCCGGACCTCGTGTAGAAGCGCACCGCGTCCGGCTGGCGGTCGCCGGTCTCCAGCCGCAGGCACTTCCAGCCGCGCCCGCGCGCCCACTCCTCCAGCGTGTGCAGCAGCGCCGCGGCCGCACCCGAACCGCGGCTCTCCGGCCGTACGTACATGCGCTTGACCTCTCCGAACCCGTCGCCCAGGTCGCGCAGGCCGCCGCAGCCCACGGCCACCCCGTCGGCGTCGCGCACTACCGCGAACACCGCGATGTCACCGGCGGAGGGCGGGGTGCCCGGTTCGGAGTCGGGGGTGCCGTAGCGTTCGGCGATCTCCCGCCGCTGTCCGTCTCGCAGTTCGGTGGCCGCAGGGTCGTCCCAAGGGACGAGGTCGACGTTGATGGCGGGCTGCTCGATACGCATCCCACGACCATGCCGCACCGGTGTTTCACCGGCGTGAACAGGGGCTCTCAAGCTCTGGGGAACCTTCAGGCCCTTGGTGACCCTCAAGCCCCTTGGAGTCCTCAGGCCCCGGGGTCGGTGAGGGCCTCGCGCATCACTCGGAACTTGGACTCCGCCTCGGCCGCCTCGGAGGCGGGCTCCGAGCCCGCGACGATCCCGCACCCGGCGAACAGCCGTGCGCGTGCGCCGTCGACGCGGGCGCACCGCAGCGCGATACCCCACTCGGCGTTGCCCGCGCCGTCCAGCCAGCCGACCGGACCGGCGTATCCGCCCCGGTCCATGCCCTCGACCTCGGCGATCAGCCGCATCGCCGCTTCAGTGGGTGTTCCGCCCACGGCGGCCGTGGGGTGGAGGGCGGCCACGGCGTCCAGCGCGGACACACCGGGGGAGAGGCGGGCGTGCGCGCGGGTGGCCAGGTGTTGGACGTTGGCGAGCTTGAGCAGGTGCGGCCAGGCGGGGACGGCGAGTTCTTCGGTGAGCGGTCCCAGCGCGGTGCGCAGCGAGTCCACCGCCAGCCCGTGCTCTTCGACGTCCTTGGCCGAGGACAGCATCTCCTGGCCCAGCTGGTGGTCGGCTCCGGGGTCCTCACCGCGGGGGCGGGTCCCGGCCAGCACCAAGGAGGTGAGCTGGTCCCCCTCCTGCCGCAGCAGCAGCTCAGGGGTGGCTCCGACCATGCCGTCGACGGAGAAGGTGAAGCAGTCGGGAAAGCCGGCGCTCAGCCGCTCCAGCAGGACGCGCACGTCGATGGGGGAGCGGGTGTCGGCGACCGCGTCGCGCGCCAGCACGGCCTTCTCCAAAGCACCGGAGCGGATGCGCCGGACGGTTCCGGCCACGGCCTCCATCCATGCGTCCCGGGTCAGTGAACCGGGGTGCCACTCCAAAGGGCCGATCGGGCGGGGCGCGGAGGCGGGGCGCAGCAGATCCTCGGGGTGGGCGCCGGGCTCCTCGGTGACGGTGGTCAGCCAGGTGCGGCCGCCGCGGCGGCCCACGGCCACGCGGGGCACGATCAGCGCGGAGCCGTGCGAGGTGGGCGCGAAGGTGAACGTGCCGAAGGTGACCAGACCGGTGCCGGGCAGCCCGACCTCGTCCTGGACGTCCGCGTGCTCCAGCAGGTCGCCGAACCAGCGGGCGGCCGCCTCGAACCGAACGGTGTCGGTGGGCGGGGTCCCCTCCGGTTGGGGCACCGGGTCGAAACGCGCGGCCTCGCCCCAGCCCACGATGCCGTCGTCACCGTTCAGCCAGGCCAGGGAGGAGACGTCGGGCAGGCGCCGGACGAGGCTGTCTGCGCGATCGCGCAGGGTGACGGTGCGGACGAACAGTCTCGGCTGGCCGGGGTCGTGCGGGCCCGTGGTCTGCGTGCTTGGGGCGGCGTTCACAGGAGTCGAGTCTAGGGCGTATCGGGCGGACACTTACCCTGCTGCGCGTCGCCCCAGCGGCACTGTCACTGCGCATCTCTCAGCCGACAGCCAAACCCGGGCGGGCCCCCGCTGTGCGATGCTGCCGAGCTTGCGAGGCGGCGCACAGTAGGCGAACTCCTTCTTCGGCCTTGTGCCAGCACCGCCCACCCGTCGCCCGCCACCACCCTCAACGGACGCCTACGGCGCAGTACCCCCGCCGCTCGCGACGGGCAGCACCCACCGAACACGCCCTAGGACGTCGATCGGGGCGTGGTGTCCGGGTCCGTCGCAGGTCGGGTGGCACCTGGCCCGCCCGGTTCCTGAGCGTGCTTCGGCGGGGCTGTCGTGGAGCGGTGGGGACTCTTTACCGTGGGGAGGGTGTAGGCGTTCCTGAAGCCCCTCCGGTGCGGTGCTTCGTTGACCTGCAAAAACATTCCCGTGAGCCAGAGGATGCGACCTTATCCACAGATTAGCCGAATTGTGTCCGAATATTGACATCTTCCTCTACTCTGGGTCGCGGCGTGGCGCCACGGGGACGGCGGTGCGCGAACTGCTCAGAGGAGATGTGTAGATGCGTTCGATGGCACGGGCCGTGACCACGCCGCGCGCCAAGGTGCGGTGGGCGGCGATCGCCGCCGCGACCACAGTGCTTCTGGCCGGGTGCTCCACCAACGGTGGCGACTCCTCGGCCGACGCCCCCGGATCCGGTGGCGAGGGACTGGCGGCCCCCGCGCTCTGCGAGGCCGACGGTGACAAGCGCGAGATGCGCGGCGCCTGGCTCACCACCGTCCGTAACATTGACTGGCCCTCCGAGCCGGGCCTGTCCGAGGAGGAGCAGAAGGCCGAACTCGACGAGTACCTCGACGAATCCGTAGAGATGGGCTTGAACTCCGTCTTCCTGCACGCCCGGCCCACCGCCGACGCCGTGTACGAGTCCGACATGGAGCCCTGGGCCCGCTACCTCACCGGTGAGCAGGGCGGCGACCCCGGATACGACCCGCTGGAGTACGCGGTCGAGGAAGCGCACAAGCGCGGTCTGGAGATGCACGCCTGGTTCAACCCGTACCGCGTGGGCCTGCAGGACCCGGACATCGAGAACCTCGCCGACGACCACCCGGTCAAGGAGAACCCCGAGTGGCTGGTCGACTTCGGGACCGAGGCCTACGTCGACCCCGGCAACCCCGAGGTCCGCGAGTGGGTGACCTCCGTCATCATGGACGTCGTCGAGCGCTACGACATCGACGGCATGCACTTCGACGACTTCTTCTACCCGTACCCGCAGGACGGCGCGACCTTCGACGACGACGCCACCTGGGAGGCGCACGGCGGCGACTTCGACAACCGTGAGGACTGGCGCCGGGACAACGTCGACCAGCTCATGCGCGACGTGCACGGACAGATCCAGGAGACCAAGCCCTGGGTGAGCTTCGGTGTCTCCCCGTTCGGTATCTGGCGCAACGACTCCAACGACCCCGCCGGCTCGCCGAGTTCGGGCCTGCAGTCCTACGACGACCAGTACGCCGACACCCTGACCTGGATCGAAGAGGGCACCATCGACTACGTCGCTCCCCAGCTGTACTGGGAGCGGGGCTTCGACACGGCCGACTACGAGGCCATGACCGACTGGTGGGCCGACGAGGTCGAGGGCACCGACGTCGACCTGTACGTGGGCCAGGCCGCCTACCGCCTCGGGGAGGACGGCTGGACCGGCGACGACTCGCTGAGCACCCAGATCGACTACTCGGGCGAGCTCGACCAGGTCTCCGGGGACATCTACTTCTCCATCAAGGACATGCGGGAGAACGGAGGCGCCGTCGACCACCTGCTCGACGGCCACTACGCCCAGCCCGCCCTGCCCCCGGTGATCGACTCGCCGGAGGACGAGGGGCCGCAGGTCGGCGCGCCCACCGACGTCGACGCCGTCGTCGGCGACGGCGAGGTCCAGGTCGAGTGGCAGGCCATCGAGGACGCCCGCTTCTACGCGGTCTACCGCCTGCCCGCCGACGCTGCCGAGGCCCTGGAAGCCGGTGACGACGAGGCCTACTGCGCCGCGTTGGCTCCGGAGAACCTGGTCGGCATGTCCGGCGAGACGCAGTTGACCGACACCGAGCCCCTGGAGGACGGCGCCGGTTACGTGGTCACCGCCCTGGACGACTACCGGGCCGAGGGGCCGGTCAGCGAGATCGCGGACACCCGCAGCTGACCGGGACCGTCCCGCAGCCTGTTGAACGGGCCCGCTCCCAGCACGGGGGCGGGCCCGGTTTCGTGTTCCCGTCTGGCATAATCGCCAAAGAAACCGGAATCTCGTTGTGGTTTGCTAGGGAAAAACACGTAATCCACTCGCATATGCGCATAGTAGGTTCTCCCTATGCCGACCTTCCAGATCAGTGAGGCCGCCGACCTGCTCGGGGTCAGTGCCGACACCGTCCGCCGCTGGGTCGACTCCGGTCGGCTGCCCGCGACCCGGGACCCCTCGGGCCGCCGTCAGCTCGACGGGGCCGAACTGGCAGCGTTCATGCGCTCGGGCTCCGAAGAGGACCCCGGCCTCCGATCCTCCTCCGCCCGCAACCGCTTCCAGGGACTGGTCACCAACGTGGTCCGAGACCGGGTCATGGCCAGCGTCGAGATCCAGGCCGGCCCCCACCGGGTGGTCTCGCTGATGAGCCGCGAGGCCGCCGACGAGCTCGGCCTGGAGGTCGGGACCGTGGCCACCGCGGTCGTCAAGTCCACCAACGTCATCATCGAGACCACCGGAGAGCACCATGCGTGAGACCACCCCCAGCAGCCCGCGCTTCGGTCGGCGGTCGGCCGTGGGGCTGCCCGCCGCGCTCGCCGCCGTCTCCCTCGCTCTGACCGCCTGCGCCGGCGAGGACACCGGGGCCGACGACGGCGGTGCGGCGGAGAACGGCGAGGCGTTCAGCGGCGAGCTCAACGTCTTCGCCGCCGCCTCCCTCACTGACGTCTTCGCCGACATCGCTGAGGACTTCGAGCAGCAGCACCCCGAGGTCGAGGTCACGTTCAACTTCGCGGGCAGCAGCGAGCTGGCCCAGCAGATCAACTCCGGCGCCCCCGCGGACGTGTTCGCCGCCGCCAGCGTCCCCACCATGGAGCAGGTCCTCGACGGCGAGGGCCTGGACGAGGACTGGGCGGCCGAGCACAGCGAGGAGGGCCTGGTCTTCGTCACCAACACCCTCCAGATCGCCGTTCCGCAGGAGAACCCGGCCGGGATCGAGACCTTCGACGACCTGGCCGGGGACGACGTCCAAGTGGCCTTCTGCGCCGAGGAGGTCCCCTGCGGTGCGGGCACTGAGGAGGCCATGGAGGCCTCCGGCGTGGACATCACCCCGGTCACCATGGAGGAGGACGTCCGCGCCGTCCTCACCAAGGTGGAGCTCGGCGAGGTCGACGCCGGACTCGTCTACGAGACCGACGTCATCTCCGCCGGCGGCGCGGTCGAGGGCCTGGAGTTCCCCGAGGCGCAAGAGGCGGTCAACGACTACCCGGTCGGTGTGCTCGCCGGCAGCGCCGACAGCGAACTGGCCGCGGCCTGGGTGGAGGAGGTCACCTCGGACACCGGTGCCGCGATCCTGGAGGACGCGGGGTTCGGCACCCCGTGACCACCGTGACACCCCGCCGGGCCGGACGCGCTCCGGGCAGCCGAGCCCCGCGCGCCCGGTCCGGGCGGATTCCCTGGATCCTCTTCGTTCCCGCGGTGGTGGGCGTCCTCTTCCTGGTCCTGCCGTTCGCCGGGATGCTCGTCCGGGCCCCCTGGTCCACCATGGGCGCCCGTATCGCCGACCCGGACGTGCTGGCCGCCCTGTGGCTGTCCCTGTCCACCGCCACCGTCGCCACGGTCGTCTCCCTGCTCTTCGGTGTGCCGCTGGCCTGGCTGCTGGCCCGCACCGAGTTCCCCGGCCGCCGCTTCATCCGCGCGCTGGTCACCGTCCCGTTGGTGATCCCGCCGGTCGTGGGCGGTGTGGCCCTGCTGATGGTGCTGGGCCGCAACGGGCTGCTCGGCCAGTACCTGGACGCCTGGTTCGGGCTGACCCTGCCCTTCACCCCGGCGGCGGTGGTCATCGCCCAGGTGTTCGTGGCCATGCCCTTCCTGGTGATCAGCGTCGAGGGCGCTCTGCGCGGCGCCGACCGGCGCTTCGAGGAGGCCGCCGCGACCCTCGGCGCGAACCGCGTCACCATCTTCACCCGCGTGACCCTGCCCATGGTCCTGCCGGGCATCGGGGCGGGCGCCGTGCTGTGCTGGGCGCGCGCCCTAGGCGAGTTCGGTGCGACCATCACCTTCGCCGGAAACTTCCCCGGCACCACCCAGACCATGCCGCTGGCGGTGTACATGGCCATGCAACGCGACCCCGAGGCTGCCATCGTGCTGAGCCTGGTGCTGCTCCTGGTGTCCCTGGTGGTCCTGGCCACCCTGCGCGAGAGGTGGGTGAACGCCTGATGGCACCGGCCAACCGGGCCACCGAGCCCCGAGAGCCCTCCCCGCCGCCTGTGGAGGCCCCGGCCCCCGCGCTCGACGCCGCGCTGCGCCTGCGTCGCGGCGACTTCACGCTCGACGTGTCCCTGGAAGCCGCGCCGGGGGAGATCCTCGCCCTGCTGGGCCCCAACGGCGCGGGCAAGTCCTCGGCCCTGCGCGCCCTGGCCGGGCTGATCCCCCTCACCGAGGGGCACGTGGTCGTGGACGGCGCCGACGAGACCACC
The DNA here is from genome assembly GCF_054777395.1 of Nocardiopsis oceani. NCBI lineage: Bacteria > Bacillati > Actinomycetota > Actinomycetes > Streptosporangiales > Nocardiopsidaceae > Nocardiopsis > Nocardiopsis oceani. Next base: position 52,677 of record NZ_BAAHAR010000052.1, on the reverse strand, counting down.
ACGGCGGTCGAGCGCCGCCCGATCGCCATGGTCTTCCAGGACTACCTGCTCTTCGAGCACATGAGCGCCCTGGACAACGTGGCTTTCGGCCCGCGCTGCCAAGGGGCGTCAAAGAGCGAGGCACGCGCTCGAGCCGCCGCGCTGCTGGACCACATGGACTTGGGGGAACACGCCCACAGCCGTCCCCGACAGCTCTCCGGCGGCCAGGCCCAGCGGGTCGCCCTGGCCCGCGCCTTGGCGGTGCGGCCCCGGATGCTGCTGTTGGACGAACCGATGGCGGCGCTCGACGCCAGCACCCGCATCGACGTCCGGACCCGTCTGCGCCACTTGCTGGAGGGGTTCGACGGGGTGACGGTCCTGGTCACCCACGACCCCCTGGACGCCATGGTGCTGGCCGACCGCATCGCGGTGATCGAGTCCGGCAGGGTGGTGCAGCGGGGTGCGCCCGCGGAGGTGGCCCGGCGCCCCCGCACCGCCTACGTGGCCCGGCTGGTGGGGTTGAACCTCTTCCAAGGCGCGGGCGAGGGGGCGTCCGTGCTCCTCCAGGACGCGGAGCACGGCGGACCCGTCCGCGTGGCGGTGCGTGAAGCCCACGAGGGGTCGGCCCTGGTGGCCTTCCCGCCGCGTGCGGTGGCCCTCTACCCGGAGCACCCGCACGGCAGTACCCGCAACGTGTGGCGCCTGACCGTCGACGGGATCGAGCGCTTCGGCGACCAGGTCCGCGTGCACCTGACCGGTCCGCTGCCCTTGGCGGCGGACATCACGCCGGCGGCCCTGGCCGAACTCGGTCTGGCCCGCGGCGACACGGTGTGGGCGGGGGTCAAGGCCTCCGAGGTCGAGTGCTACCCGGGATGAGTCCGCGGTGGTCCCCGGGGGCCATGGGGGACACGGGCCGGGAGGTGCTCCCTGAGGTCCGAGGAGGGACGTCTGGGGGGCAGGGACGGGACCCGGGTCCCGCCTCCGTGTGACCCTCGACTCTCGCATAACGGAACAGTCGTTTCATCGTGGGGCGATCCGCAAAAAACCGGGACGGAAATCCGGTTGACCCTTGGATATCCGGGGGTCACCTGGGGGAGACTGTAGAGCACCCGGCGACGACAGTCCTTCCCCCGGCGGTTGAGGAGGGTGCCATGTCACTGCGAGAGCATGAGCGGAGAATCCTCGCGGAGATCGAGCGACAGCTCAGCGAGGATGCCCCGGAGCTTGCCGGACGTCTGGAGGCCTTCGGTAGCGAAGACCCCGATGCCCCGGCCGATCCCGGACTGCGGAGCTGGAAACCGTGGGTCGCCTGCGGCCTGATAGCCGCGATCACGGCGAGCCTTCTGGTGATGCTGTTCGTCTTCACTCCGAGCGCACCCCAGCCGGAGAACCCGAGCCCCACCGAGACTTCGGAGAACAGTGTCCCGGGCCCGGAACCGGAAGGCGACTCCGTGGAGGGGCCGCCGGCGCCGGCCGATCCGGTCGGATAGCCGACCGGGCTGCACGTCCCCGGGGTCGGCGTTTTCCGGTTTCACCGCGCTGGTGGCCGGCATCTGTGACCGCCGGGGCCGAGTGTAGGAAGGCCCCGGCGAACGTCGTGCTCATCGACTCCGGCGGTCAGTGGAGCCCGCGGAAGAAGGCCCGGATATCGTCGACGAGCAGGTCAGGGGCACCGCTTGCGGAGAAGTGCCCGCCCCGGTCGTAGGTGTTCCAGGACGTGATGGCACTGTGGTCGCGCTCCGCGAAGGCCCGCACGGAGCGGAAGTCGCCCGCGAAGCCCGCGTGCCCCAGGGGCGCGGTCGTGGGTTCGGTATAGGACTCCTCGGTGTGTGCGTCCTCGTAATAGGAGCGCGCGGAAGAGGCGGCGGTGTTGGTCAGCCAATAGGTCGCGACGTGGGTGAGGATCTCGTCACGGTCCAACCCCTCCATGAGTTGCAGACTCCAGGCGAGCTGGCCTGCCGGTGAGTCGGCCAGAGCGTGGGCCAGGGTCTGCGGAGCGCTGGACTGCAGCACGTTGAAGGCGCCCTTGGTCTCCATGAACTCCTGCATGTACTGGACCGCGCCCAAGTCCTCGGGCGACAGCGAGGCGAATTCCTCCGGGTCACCGGAGGGGAACGCGAACACCTGGGTCACGTGTACCCCGAGCACGCGATCGGGCGCGAACCGGCCGACCTCTGGGGAGACCATGGCCCCCACGTCGTTGCCGCCGACCCCGAAGCGCGCGTATCCGAGCCGGTCCATCAGTTCGATCCACGCACGGGCCACCCGGAAGCGGGTCCATCCGCGCTCACGCGTCGGCCCGGAGAAACCGAAGCCAGGCAGGGACGGGACCACCAGGTGGAAGGCGTCCGAAGCGTCTCCACCGTGTGCGCCGGGGTCGGTGAGCGGCCCCACCACGGGGAGGAACTCAGCCGGGGTGGCGGGCCAGCCGTGCGTGAGCAGTAACGGGGTCGCTCCTGGCTCGGGGGAGCGAACGTGCAGGAAGTGGACGTTCTGGCCGTCGATCTCCGTCGTGAACTGCGGAACGGCGTTCAGTTCCGCCTCCTTGGCCCGCCAGTCGAAACCGGTCAGCCAGTGGGAGACCAGATCGTGGACCGGGTCCACGGGAACTCCGTACGAGGACCCCGCGGCGGGCAGTTCTTCGGCGAAGCGGGTGCGTTCCAGGCGGTTGCGGAGGTCGTCCAAATCGGATTGGGGGACATCGACGGTGAAGGGCTGGATCTTCTCGCTGTTCGTCATACCTCCAACATAGGAACGTATTAGGCAGACTTCCTTCCTCATTAGAGGGCAGAATCGGACCATGTTGGAGACTTCGGCACGCCTGCTCAGACTGCTCTCCCTGCTGCAGACCCCGCGTGACTGGAACGGCGGTGAACTGTCCGAACGCCTGGGCGTCAGCCGCCGGACGGTGCGTACCGACATCGAGCGGTTGCGTCGGCTCGGTTACCCTGTGCACGCCACCCGGGGCGCCCAAGGCGGCTACCGGCTCGGCTCCGGCGCGGTCATGCCGCCGCTGATCCTCGACGACGAGGAGGCCGTCGCCGTGGCTCTGGGGCTGCGTACCGCTTCGGAGGGCGCTCTAGCCGGGGTCGGCGAGACCGCCCTGCGCGTACTCGCCAAGCTCGAACAGGTCCTGCCCTCCCGGTCGCGGCGCAGGGTCAACGCACTGCGGACCCATACCGTCCCGGTGCCCAGCGACGCCCCCGGTCCGTCCGTCAGCGCCGACACACTCGTCCTGATCGCCGGGGCCTGCCGGGATAGGCGGCTTCTGCGCTTCGAATACAGCGCTCATGGCGGTGAGCCGAGCCGACGACAGGTCGAGCCGTACCAGCTCGTCAACTGGGGGCGCCGCTGGTACCTGTTCGCCTGGGACCGCGCCCGCGATGACTGGCGCACGTTCCGGGTCGACCGGATGGCCCCCTCCCGGACGCCGGGAGCGGTCTTCACGCCCAGACAGGTCCCCGAGGACGTCACCGCCCGGGTCTCGCGCGGAGCCTCCTCAGCCGCCTGGCGCTACCGCGCCAGCGTCACCGTGCACGCCTCCGCAGAAGAGGTGGAGCGCCGGATCACTCCGGCGGTGGGCACGGTCCGCCCCCTCGACACCTGCACCTGTGTGCTGGATACCGGAGCCGACTCGCCTCGGACCATCGCGGTGTACCTGGGCATGCTGGGTCTGGACTTCACCCTCGACGGTCCGGCTGAGGTCGTGGAGCACTTGCGGGAGTTGTCCGAGCGCTACCGGCGCGCCACCGTCTGACCGGCACGAACTGACCGGAACGAGAAATGACCCTGTCCGGGCAGAACCGGGACAGGGCCATTTCGCTCAGGGGCGGCTAGAGCGCGTTGGTGAACTCGGCGGCCAGAGGTCCGGCGACGGCTGATCCGCCGCCCCCGCCTTCGACCACCAGGGCGAACGCGACGTCGCCCTTGTAGCCGACCATCCACGCGTGGCTGGGCAGCTCGTCGTCATCGTTGGCGTCCTCTTCGGTACCGAACTCGGCGGTGCCGGTCTTGCCGAAGACCTCACCCTCGAAGTCGATGTCCTCGGCCGTGCCCTCGGTGATCACCGCACGCATCATGGGTTGGATCGCTTCGGCGTTGCCGATGGGCGTGGGCTCGGGGACATCCTCCTGGGCGGGCTCGGTGACCAGCATCGGGTGCCGCCAGGAACCGTCGGCGATCGCGGCGGGCACCGTCGCCATGTGGAGCGGCGAGGTGAGGATCTGGCCCTGGCCGATACCCTGCGAACCCATCATGGTGGTGCTGTCCACCGGCGGGAAGGCCGGCTCCTGGGCAGTCACACCGATGTCCATCGGCGCGTTCATACCGAACTGCTCCGCGCTGGCCTGGAGGGTCTCCGGGGTCAGGTACTCACCGACCTCGTGCACGAGGGCGGTGTTGCAGGAGGTCGCGAACGCCTCGGTCACCGACTGCTCGCCGTACTCGGCGTTGTTCGCGTTGCGGAACGGCCAGCCGCCCAGCTCGTACTCTTCCGGGCAGTCCATGGTGGTGTCCACCGACATCCCGTTGTCCAACAGAGAGCTGTAGGTGACGATCTTGAAGGACGAACCGGGCGCGTACTGACCCTCGAAAGCCCGGTTGAACCCGCCGGGCACGTTCACCGCGGCCAGGATCTCCCCGGTGGAGGGGCGCATCGCCACCATTCCAGTTGGGTCGTCGGCGTCGATGATGGCGTTGGCCGCCGCGCTCTGCACGCCCATGTCGATGCTCGTGGTGATGTCCTCACCGTCCGAGCCGTCCAGCGTCGCGATCGTGTTGTCCTCGGTGGCCTCCAGCGTCGCGGGGTCCTCGGCCTCGGCTGCGTCCGCCATCACGATGGTGGTCGCGGCCTCACCGGCCAGGTGCTCCTCGTGGGTGCGCTGGAGTCCGCTCGTGCCGATGGTGTCACCGACGCTGTACGCCGGGCCCAGGCGCTCGACGTCGTCCTCGTCGGCCTCGCCCAGTGAACCGGCGATCATCTGCATGGAACCGGACGCGTCCGGGCCGTCGATGCGGGTGCCGTCGGCGGCCAGGATCTGACCGCGCTCGCCCCACACCGCGGTACGGGCCAGGACCTCGCCCTCACCCAAGCCCGGGTAGGCGACCTCGGGGGAGAAGTCGACCCACCACTCTCCGTCTTCGCGCAGCAGCGGCAGCTCGCCCTCCCAACCCCAGTTGTCGGCGTTGGTCAGCGACACGGTCACCTCGTAGGAGGCGGTACCGGTACCGCCGTCCGTGTTAGGGGACCCGACCTCGACGTCGACGGCGTCGACACCCAGGCCGCTGTCGATCCCGCTGAGGATCGCCTCCGCGTCGTCACCGGTGGTGACTTCCGCCAGGCGCGCGTAGTCCTGCTCCTCCCAGGCGGCCTGGAACTCCGCCGTCGTCTCTTCGGGCTGGGGCAGCGTGTAGACGTACCACCCCGCGGCGCCCCCGACCAGGGCCAGCACGACCACGGCCGCGACCACGCCGATGACCAGCCCGCGACGGGACTTCTTGCGGGGCGGTGGCGGTCCCGGGTCGTAGTCGTCGCCGTACGGGTCGTCCGGGCCGCCGGGACCTCCAGGGCCGCCGTAGCCGCCGTGTCCGTGGTAGCTGTCGTAGCCGTCGGTGTTGCCGTGGCCGCCATAGCCTTCAGGCCCGCCGTAGCCCTGCGGCCCGCCGTAACCCTGGGGGCCGCTCGGGCCGACCGCGCCGCTGTAGAGGAACTCGAAGCTGTCGCTGCGGTCCTCTCCCTCCTGCGGCCCGTTGGGGGCGAGCGGTGTGCCCGGGTAGGGAGTGTCGCCCTGGTAGGCGGGCTGGCCCCCGTACGGGGTCTCCCACGTCTGCGGCTGGGTTCCGGCACCCTCCTGTCCGTGTCCGGACGGCTGGTCCCAGGACTGTTGCGGACCGGTCCCGGGGTTGTGCCAGCTTTCGTGGACGGCCGAGGGACCACCGGGTGGCTCTGCAGGGGTGTTCCAGTCACGCGGGGGCTCGTACGAGCCCTCCGTCGGTGCGCCCCACCCCTGGTCGGGGCCGTGCCCGACCACGGGCCACGGCGTCTCGGGGTGCTCGGACTGCTCCGGATGGCTCCAGGCCTGCTGCGGAGCGGCCCCGGCGTCGTTCCAGCCCTGGTGGGAGTCGTGGCGCTCCGGCGGACCACCCCAGTGCTGCTGGGAGGCCTGCGGCTTGGAGGGAGTGTTCCAGCCTCCGTCCGGGGTCTGCGGTTCGGCGGGTGCGCTCCAGCTCTCCTGCGCCGTGTACGGCTCGGCGGGGGTGTGCCAGTCCGCCGGGGAGGCTGCAGGTTCGGGATCCGGGGTTTCCCAGGACGCCGGCTCGGGCTCGGCGGGCTGTCCCCAGGCGGGTTCGCGCGCGGAGGCGTCCCATGCCTCGCCGACGGGCGCGGGCGAGGCGGGGTCGTCCCAGCGTCCCCGCGAGCCGTCGGAACCGCCGCGGCCCTCATCGGGAGTGCTGGCGGCAGCGGTGGTCTCGTGCTGTCCCTGGCGGGGGTCCCAGGGCTCTGCGGGGGTGCTGGGACCGGACGGGGACGGGGCGACGGGGTCCGCGGGGCGCGGGTGTTCGAAGCCGAAGTCTCCGGTTTCCGTGGGGCGAGCCCCGGGTGGCCGCTGAGGAATGCGGTAGGGATTCTCCGGACGCGACTGACGCGCCTCTGTACCGTCCGAATCTTCGGGCGGCCCGGAGGAATCCGGCTGCCGGGGGGACCGTTCGTCCACGCCTGACCGTCCTTCGTTGCGTTTCCTGGAGATACCACGATGCCCCACCCCCACCTCGGTGGGAGCGGGGCATGAGGATGATGGTCGGCGTGGCGGTCGCCTCTCGGCGCGGGGCACAACGGGGCTCCTGGCCGTCCGGTCCGCCCACCCCGAGAGGTGGGTGCCGGACGCGGTATTCCGCGAAGGCTATAGGTGAGGCCCGGGGGACACTTGCTACCACACCGACCAACAAAGACTCTAACCCATCGGGCCGCGGAGTTGTTCCACGAACCCTGAGACAGCCGCATGTGCAATCTCACGGTGAGGGGCGACATCGTTCGGGTACAACGAAAAGCCGGTCCCGCAAAGGGGAGCGGGACCGGCTGGGAAGCTCACACGTTGGCTCTAGGACGGCTCTAGGGCTGCCGTGCGACGCTGGTCTGTTCCTCGCGGGAGTGCAGCTTGAGGCGCTTGCGGCCGCGCTCGGCGCCCAGCTCCTCCTCCTTGGCCTCGATCCGCTGCCAACCCTCCCAAGTGGTGTACTCGACACCGCGCTCTTCGAGGAGCACACGGAAGGAGCCCGGGTCGGGCTCGGGGGCGGGCGTTGTGGACTCGCGGTCGGCGACCAGGTTGGTGACGGTCTCCAGGGCGTCGCCCTTGGTGTGGCCGATGAGGCCGACCGGGCCGCGCTTGATCCACCCGGTGGCGTACACGCCGTCGACGTGCTCGTCGTCCAGGTCCAGCACCCGGCCCTCGGCGTTGGGGACGACGCCCCGCTCGTCGTCGAAGGGCAGGTCGGTCAGGGGCGAGCCCAGGTAGCCGATGGCCCGGTAGACGGCCTGCACCTCGTGGTCGATGTACTCGCCGGTGCCCTTGACGCTGCCGTCGCCCGCCAGCTCCATGCGCTCGGTGCGCAGACCGGTGACGCGGTCCTCGCCGAGGATCTCCACGGGGGAGTGCAGGAAGTGCAGGTGCAGACGCCGGTCGGCACCGCGCTCGTCGCGGATCGCCCAGTTCTGCAGGACCTTGACGTTGGTCTTGACCTGGTTGGACTCCTCGCAGGCCGCCAGGCTGCCCTCGTCCATGTCGAAGTCCTCGGCGTAGACCAGGACCTCGACGCCGGGCTGCTTGTCCAGCTCGCGAAGCTCCATCGGGGTGGCTTTGCACTGGGCGATGCCGCGGCGGGCGAACACGTGGACGTCGGTGATCTGCTTGGCGCGCAGACCCTCGTAGACGTTGTCCGTGATGTCCGTCTGGAGGAGGTCGTCGGCGTCCTTGGCCAGGATGCGCGCGACGTCGACCGCCACGTTGCCCGCACCGAGGACGGCGACGCTGGTGCCCTCGACGTGCCAGGAAGGCGCGACGTCGGGGTGGGAGTCGTACCAGAAGACGAAGTCAGCGGCGCCGTGGCTGCCGGGGAGGTCGACTCCGGGGATGTCCAGCGGGCGGTCGCGGTCGCTGCCGGTGGCGAAGATGACCGCGTCGTAGTGGCGGCGCAGGTCCTCCAGCTTGAGGTCCACGCCGTACTCGACGTTGCCGTAGAAGGTGATCTGCGGCTTGTCGAGGATCTTGTGCAGGGCGCCCTGGATCTGCTTGATCCGGGGGTGGTCAGGGGCCACTCCGTAGCGGACCAGGCCGTAGGGAGAGGGCAACTTGTCGAGAATGTCGATGCTGACGGACGTGCCGCACGCGGACAGGGTCTCGTCCTTGGTAAGCAGGTCCGCGGCGTAGATTCCCGCCGGGCCTGCACCCACGATTCCCACTCGCAGTGGTCGCGTCATCGCACAGCTCCAAGTCTTCGCGCCAGGGTCGGACGCCATAGGTAAGGCTTGCCTAATGTAACCGATGTTGCCATCGGTAATCCCCACTATAAGGGTAGGGAATTCTGCTTGCTCCCGAGGGGAGTGGCAGTCAGGCCGAAGTACCGCTCGGTACTGGTCACCGGCGCATCCCAGGCGGGACGCCGGATTCGGCGCCGCAAAAGGGGCCCTCAGTCTGGAGTCAACGCCCCCTCAAGGGCGATTAAGCCCGGGGTTCGCTGTGGGGAAAGTCACCGCTGGTCAAGCTCGGCCTTGACCGTCGCCGCGAACCTGGGCACCTGCTCCTGTCCGGACAACTTGGCGATGGCGGCCATGATGGCGTCCGTGGCCGCTCGGCGCGGGCGTGCCTTGTGCGCCTGGCCCTCCCAGGCCGACAGGTCCACCGGCTCCCCGATGCGTAGGGCCACCCGGTTGAACCGAGGCACCTTGCGTCCAGGGGGCAGGATCCGCTCGGTCCCGGCCAGGGCGACCGGTACCACGGGCGCCCCCGTCGTCAGGGCCAGCCAGGCCAGGCCGGTCTGGCCCTTGTGCAGGCGGCCGTCGGGGGAGCGGGTGCCCTCGGGGAAGATGCCGAACACTTCGCCGCTCTGCAGGACCGCAAGGCTGTTGTCCATGGCTTCCTGGGCGCTCTGGCCCGGGCGCCGGTCCACGGAGAGCTGGCCGAAGGCGCGCAGGAGGCGGGTGAACGCGCGCTTGGGGAGGGTCCCCTCGTCGAAGAGCTCCTGCTTGGCGATGAACCGCACCGGTCTCGGACACGCCACCCCGATGAAGAGGGGGTCGATGAGCGCCAAGTGGTTGGCGGCGAGGATCACCGGGCCCCGCTCGGGAACGTTGTGCGCGCCCTCGACCTTCTGGGGCCACACCACCCGGCTGGCGGGTGCGACGACGACCTTGGCCGCTCCGTACAGTGACACGATGAAGTCGCCCCTTCTCGGTGGGTGGTTTCTCAGCCTGGGGTGCGGACGCGATCGGGTGGGGGCCGCGGGTCCGTGGCTGTGCCACCAGAGCTTATCGGGGTCGCGGTGTCGTTCGTCTGCCGAGGGGGTGCTCGGACTCGGGCGGAAGGATCTCCGAACCCTTGTCGTGACCCGTACCACACGCGTTAGGGTGATGGTCTAGACCTCTGATCCAGGTCAGCGGGTCTCTCCGGACGCGAGTGAGGAAGACAGCCATGGCGAAACTGGTCGATGTCAGCCACCAGATCACCGACGGGATGACGACCTGTCCTGGCCTGCCCGAGCCGGTGATCGAGGAAAGCACCACGGTCGCTGGCGGTATCCCCGGGCACGGGAACAGCACCGGCAGGGTCACGATGGTCGGGGCGACCGGCACCCACGTCGAGATGCCCGCACACCGCTACCGCGACGGGGCGGACCCGGCCGACCTGGACCTGGAGCGGGTCGCCGACCTCCCCGGCGTCGTGATCACCGCGACCGAGGACCACCAGATCGGACCGGAGGCCTTCACCGGGCTGGACGTTCGGGGACGCGCCGTCCTGGTGCGCACCGGTTGGGACCGCCACTGGAGGACGGACTCCTACGGCCAGTTCGACCACCCCCACCTCACGGAGACGGCGGCCAAAACCCTCGTCCAGGCCGGGGCGACCCTGGTCGGCATCGACTCGGTCAGCGTCGACGACACCTCGCCCGCCGCCGAGGGCGCCCGACCGGCGCAGGCCACCCTGCTCACCGGCGGCATCCCGATCGTCACGCACCTGTGCCGACTCGACCAGCTACCCGCTTACGGCTTCTCGTTCTACGCGGTCCCCGCGAAGGTCCGCGGCATGGCGGCCTTCCCCGTGCGGGCCTTCGCGCTCACTGACTGAACCGGCGCCCGCTCCGAGTTCCCCGTGAGCTTGCTACCGGAAGCGAAATCGGCGCCGACATAGCTTCTGGTAGCAAGATCGCCGATGGAAATGCTGGCTGGGAGGTCACAGGTCCGCGTCGACGTCCTTCTGGGCCCGGCGCCGCTCGCGCTGGGCCCGGCGCTCGGCCTCCTGCCGCGCGGACCGCTCGTCCTGGGCCACGGCGCTGGTCATCGCGTTGGCCAGCGCGCGCAACTCCATGTGGATCCGGGGGTAGGCGGGTAGCCGCGGCAGGGCGCCCAGCCGCGGGGTGCGGCGCTCCTCCATCGCGGAGATGAGTTCGAGGAAGGCCAGGTCCACCCGTTGCAGGGTGATCGTGCCCGCTTGCTCGGGGGTGCGGTCCTGGGTGAGGGCGGCCAGCGCCAGGTATCCCATGCGCTGGGTGGCCACCACCACGGGCCACAGCGGCCGCGTGGACGCGGCCCGCGGCACGTCGCCGATCGCGCTCTCGTACACGCCGCGCAGGTTCAGCAGAGAGGACCGCATGTCCCGCCGCAGCCGGTAGCGGCGCTCCTCGGTGATCTCCACGTCCTGGTCCAGCACCGCCATCATGCACTGCCTGATGCTCTCCAACACCCCGGAGATCGCCTGCGGTAGCCGCGTCGCCGACGTCTTGCGCCAGAGCAGGAGCGCACCCGCCATACCGAACGCGGAGCCGACCAGGGTGTCGATGATCCTCGACCCGGCCAGCTCAGCGACGGGGTAGGGGTTGGCGGTGTAGGACAGCATCAGCGCCATCGGCGTCAGCAGCACCGAGGCGTAGAAGAAGTTGCGGACCACCACGAGCTGGGTGGCGCCCTGGAAGAGTCCCGCGAGGACGATGATCGCTATCAGCGACAAGTCGAGTGACAGCAGCGCGACGCCGCCCACCACGCCCAGCAGGGTGCCCAGTGAACGCTGTACCGAACGGTTCATGGTCAGCACCACGTTGCCGCCCTGCAGGACGGCGGTCGTGGTCAGGGCCACCCAGTAGTAGTGGTCCAGGCCCATCCACAGGCCGAACGCCCCGGCCAGGGTCACGGTCAGCCCCATGCGCAGCGCGGTGGGCCTGATCAGGGAGTCGCCGCTCAGGCTGGAACGCAGCGAGTTCCACAGCGCGGGGTAGCGGTCGTCGTGCAGGTCGGCGGCGCGCTTGTCGTCCTCTTCGTCGTCGTGTGCGCCGCGGCGGGCGGCGGTGGCGGCCCGCGAGAGCAGGTTGTACAGGCGCGCCTCCAGCGAGCGCGGGCGCATGCCCCTGCGCAGCTCGTCCAGGGCGTCCGGGTCGGGGGCGCCTTCGGGGTCGGCGACGGCCGCGGCCATGGAGTCGGCGAAGTCCGCCGCCTGTGCAGGCAGCTCGGTGGGCCGGGCCATGCACACCTGGGTCGCGGCGAGGTGGACGTCTGAGACCCAGCGCAGCAGGGCGCGCAGGCGGGCCGCCTCCGCGGTGGTGCGGTATCCGCGCGTCTGGGCGAGCAGCACGATCCGCCACGCCTCAGCGACGGCAACGGACGCCTTGTGCTGGGCGTGGTCGAGCTCGGGGGTGCCCACGGCTCTGAGAAGTGCGGCCAGCGCACGGTAGGCCCCGGCTACCGCTTGGTACTCGGGGTGCCGGGCGCGTACGGGGGCGCCAGACATCGACACCGCCCATCCGATCGCCGCTCCCATGGCGGCGACCAGCGCGCTCAGGGGCACGTCGGCGGGGCTGCCCGGCGCGATGGTGGAGATGCTGGCGACCAGGACGAAGAACATCGTGCCCGGCTTGTCGACCCGCCAGGCCGCGCACACCCAGGTGGCCAGGCCCGCGGTCAGGCCGATGGTGACCACCGCCGCCCACGGCGTGATCGACGCGGCCAGGGAGTTGAGGGTCACCGCCGCGACGAACCCCAGCCCCACGAGGGCCAGGGCGGCGGCACGGTAGGCGTAGGGGGTCTTCTTCTCGTACAGGACGGTCATCGACCCGAGCGCGGCCAGGGTGCCGATCTGAGGGCCGAACAGGAACGCCGCCAAGGCGAAGGACACCGTCATCGCGATGGTGGCCTGCACAGCGGTCGTCCAAGCCCAGGCTCCCGCCTCCAGGCCGAACACCGCCTTGAGGTCGACTCGGGGACGGGGGCGTTCACCCACCGTGACACGCTCCGGGCTCTTAGCGGATTCGTCACCGCTCAGGCTCATTGGACCGGTATCGCCAGTGGTTCCCAGATCTCGCACGGCCCTATCCTAAGCCGAACGGGACGAACGGGGACGTAGGTCATGGGTCGGCCGTGCGAGAGCTGTCGGGCGCGGTGTCGGCCCGCTCGGCCCGCTCCAACGCCCGGTCCCGTGCCTCCTCGGCCACCGCTAGGCGCGCCGCCGCGGCCTCCCTGACCTCGGCGAGGGTGAGCTCGGCGTTGCGGCGCTGGGTGTCGAGTTCGGCGGCCAGGCGTTCGCGGTCGGTCGCCAGGCGATCCAGTTCCGCGGTGAGGCGCGCGCGCTCGGCCTCGGCTGCCGCACGGTCGGACTCCACGCGCTGGTGGGCCCGCTCCAACTCGGTACCGAAGCGGGTCCGCTCGGACTCCAGGGCCTGCGCGTCGCGGCGCGCCTGCTCCTCGGCCTGCTCGGTCCTGGCCAGGGCGCTCCGCTCGGCCAGCTCGGCCTCGTCCCGCAGCCGCGCCTGTTCGGTGAGCTCCGCGCGCAACCGCTCGGACTCCTCGGTGGCCCGCCCCAGCCGGGAAGCGGATTCGGTGCGTTCGAGCTCCAGGTCGGCGCGGGCACGCTCGGTGGTCTCGGTGATCCGGTGCTCGGCCGCGGCCAGTCCGGCGTTGGCCTCTGCCACGGCGGCGTCGCGCTCTCCGACGGCGACACGGGCCAGATCCGCCTGCCGGTCGCGCTCGGCCTCGGCGGCGTCCCGGCGGTGCAGGGACTCCTCGGCGATGCGCTCGGCGTCCTGGGTGGCGGCGACGGCGGAAGCGGTGGTCTCCTCGGCGGTACGGCGGGCCGCCTCGGCCTCCCGGCGCCGGTTCTCCGCCTCCAATCGGGCGGAGTCGGCTTCGGAGACCTGGCGCGCGGCGGTCAACCGGGCCGCTTCGACCTGGGCCTCGGCGGCGGCCGGATCGGACATGGTGGAGAAGGCCTCGGTGGCCGCTTCCAGGGTCGTGTTGAGCTGTTCGGCCTGGACCGCGAACCGGGTAAGGAGGTCGTCGGCGCGCAGCCGGGCCACGGTGACGGGCTCGCTTCCCTGGCCGGAGGCGGGGGCCGCAGCTTTCTCGTCCTGGTCGGTGCGGGCCGCTTCCTCGGCGTTGTCCGCTTCCTGGGCTTGGCGCTGGCGTTCCTTCCACGCCCGCCAACGCGTGTGTTCGGGCAGGTCGCAATATTGCGGCGGGCGTCCGGGGGAGGAGCCGCGGGGGACGGATCGCGTACAGCCGGGGAAGATGCAGGTGCTGGAGTCGGAGGAGGCCACGGGCCGAGGGTAGCGTCTCCGCCCTGTCCCGGAGGCGGTGTGCCGTCAGGTCCGAGGCGGTGTGTCGCGTGTGTCCGGGCACGCAAAAGCCCCCGTGCGGGACGTGGGTATGACCGCACGGGGGCTGGCACTGGGAGGAAGGTGGACCTCCGGCCGTGGAGCTCCTAGTCGTGGGCGCCGAAGCCGTCGACGCGGCAGACCATCGTGGTCACGAAGGGGCGGAAGCCCTCCTCCTCGAGGAAGTTGATGTCCTCGGATGCGGTGGCCAGCGCGGAGAACTCGATGTCGCGGATGCCCTGGCCGGCGAGCTGGCGACGGACCTCTTCGAGGAGCTTGGAACTGACACCGGAGCCCTTGTACTCGGGGTCGATGGCGAAGGTCTGCACGACGGCGACCCGCTCACCGCGGTCCCAGCTGCCCTGTGCGTTCTCACGGATGGTGACCATGGCGTACCCGGCCAGGTCCCCGTCGTGCTCGGCGAGGATCGCCATGGTGTCGGGGTCGGCGAGCCACGCCAGGTACTGGGCGCGGCGACGGCGCCAGGACTCGTCCAGGCTCACCGCGCTGATGATGTCCTCGAGATGCGGGGCGGTCACCGTGTGCTGCTGGTGCAGTGCGCCCCACAGGTCGGCGAGCTCCTCTACCTCGTGCGATCCGAGGTAGCGGAAGCCAAGGACGCCGACGTTCGTCACGCGAGGTTTGGTCATCAGCGAAGTTTGCATGTTCTTCTCACCCGTTCCACCAGCATTGGGTGCTGATCCCCTGGGATCCGTGTTGTGCGGATCCGTGGTTGAGCTGTGAATCTGACTGTACGCGCCGGTATCGACCGGAACAGGCGCGACACGAAGAAAAGGAAGCATGAGATCGCTTTAGAGAAAGAATCTCTGATCTTTCTTTATGGAGTGGCCTGCTGGGGCTGCTGGGGGCGACTTGGACGGTGTGCACGGAATCACGTGCATAGCGTGGTCTATCGGGCGGAAACCACCCCGAAACCTGGTCGTACTGTCATAAATTGGACGGCATGATCGACGTTCGGCGGTTGCAGCTCCTTCAGGCCCTTGACCACCACCGCACGGTGGCGGCGACCGCGGAGGCGCTCAACGTCACTCCGTCGGCGGTCTCCCAACAACTCGCCGCCCTGGCCAAGGAGGCCGGGGTCCCCCTCGTCGAACGCCAAGGCCGCCGCTTTCTCCTGACCGGGGCCGCTCGCGTCCTACTCAAACGGGCGCACGTGATCTTCGCCGAGATGGAGCGCGCCACCGCGGACCTGGCCGAGTACACCGACGGCGACCGGGGCGTGGTCCGCGTGGGCTCCTTCTCCACCGGCATCAGCGATCTGATCGCCCCGGCCCTGGCCCGAATGAGCACCAGCCACCCCGGGTGGACCTTCGAGGTCGTGCAGGCCGAACCCGAGGACAGCACCGAGATGGTGCGCTCGGGCTTTTTGGACGTGGCCCTGACCATGTCCACCACGCACATGCCCGCCGCCGGGGACCCGGACTTCCGCACGGACCGGGTCATGGTCGAGCTGTTCGACGCGATCCTTCCTTACCAACACCCCCTGGCCACCCGGACGAGCCTGCACCTGGCCGACGACCTGGCTGCTGAGGGCTGGATCATGTCCGCGCCCGACACGGCCTGGCACTCCTGCGTGACCGCCGCCGCCAACCAGGCGGGTTTCCAGCCGCGGGTGATTCACACGGTCGACGACTTCAACGCCGTCTTCGCCATGATCCAGGCGGGCCTGGGCGTCGCACTGATGCCGCGGTTGGCCTGGACCGGCCTGAACAAGCCGCAGATCGTGGTCCGCGGGGTGGAGGAGACCGCCCGGCGCCACATCTACGTCCTGTCCAGGGCGGGGGCGACGCCCGAACCGCTGCTCACCGCCGTCCGGGAGGCCGCGAGCAAGGTCCCCGTCCCCTCGGTCGGGCCGTTCGCCATCGCGGGCTGACCCCGGACGCAGGAGGGCGCGGCAGACTGCGGTCCACCGGGCGGGGCGCCGCTCAGACCGGCAGCGGCGGAACTTCGTCGAGCACGTCCTCGGCCGCCTGGTGCAGGTAGGTCGCGACCAGCCGGATCGGCTTCCACGACCAACCGCCGGTGCGGCCGGCCAGGTAGACCCGGCGGGCCCCGCCCAGCTCGCCCAGCGGGGCATGGGCGACCCCGCGCCGGGTGGTGGTCGACAGGCGGGGCACCACCCCCACGCCCACGCCGGAGGCCACCAGCTCCTCGAAGAGCTCCAAGGTGTCGATGCGGTGCACGATCTTCGGTGTGAAGCCCGCGTCGGCGCACATCCGGTGGAGCAGGGCCTCCTCGTCCCCCCGGTAGGGGCTGGTGATCCACGAGGCGTCCGCCAGCTCCCGCAGGCGGCGCCGGGTGAGGGTTCGGCTGTCCGCGCCCTCGGAGTGCTGGGAGAGGAGGAGGACCTCCGTTCCCACCGGGTAGACGGTCAACATCCCCGGGAATTTCCGGGGGAGAAGGCTGTACTGGTAGACCACCCCCAGATCCGCCCCGCCGTCCTGCAGGAGGTCCAGCGCCTGCTCCGACTCGTACTCGGTCAGGTGGATGTCGATCCCCGGGTGGTCGCGCCGCAGTCGACGGAGCGCGGGGAGCACGATCGGCGCGGCTGAGGTGTACATCACCAGGTCAACACGGCCCACCGGTGCGGTGGCCCCGTCGAACTCGGCCTGGGCCGCCTCCACGCGGGCCAGGATGTCCACCGCGTGCTCGGCCAGCCTGCGCCCGGCCGGGGTGAGGCGCACCCGGCGCCCGTCCGGGATGAGCAACGGAACACCCGCCTCCTTCTCCAGGACGGCGAAGTGTTTGGACACCGCAGAGGTGCTCATGCCGGTGACCTCCGACACAGCCGCCATGGTGCCGAGCCGTTCCAGTTCCACGAGCAGGCGCAGTCGCGTGAAGTCCATCAACCAAAAGTACACGGTAGATCAACCTTCAGTCCGTGGACAGAAACGAAGGGCTGGGATTCAGTGGTCGGGTGATCCGCTCCCTCCTTCCCTCGCCCCGCCGTGCCCAGTTCCGGCTCCCTGCGCCGTTGATGCTGCTCATCGGCATGTTCACGCTGCACACGGGCAGTGCCCTGGCCGTGACCGCCTTCGAGCACGCCAGCCCGGCCACGGTCACCTGGCTCCGGCTCAGCTGGGCCGCGCTGCTCCTCCTCGCGCTCGGTGGTCCCTCTCTGTGGCGGGCCGTGCGCGCGGCGACCTGGCGCGAACTGGGTGCCGTGGTGATCCTGGGCACAGCGAGTGCGGGGATGATGCTGTTCTACTCCGAGGCGACGGCGCGGATCGAGCTCGGTACCGCCACCTCCATCGAGTTCCTCGGAACCCTCGTGGTCGCCGTGGCCGCCATGCGCCGCCGCCGCGAACTCGTGTGGATCGTCGCCGCCGTGGTCGGCGTGGTCTGCCTGACCCGCCCTTGGCAGGGCGACCTCGACCTGTTGGGGATCGGCTTCGCCCTGGCCGGGGCGGTCTGCGTGGTCGGCTACATCGTGCTGACGCAGCGGGTGGGCGCCGGCTTCGGCGCCGTACACGGCCTCGCCCTGGCGATGACGGTCGGCGCCCTGGTCACCGCGCCGTTGGGAGCCCCGGCCGCGATCGCCCAGCCCAATCCCGAACTCATCGTGTTCACGCTGCTCATCGCCCTGCTCTTCCCGCTGGTGCCGTTCCTGCTGGAGATGGTCGCGCTGCAGCGGATGAGCCGGACCGCCTACAGCACCTTCTCCAGCCTGGAGCCCGCAGTGGCCTTGGTGATGGGGTTGATCGTCATCGGCCAGGCGCCGGTGGCCGTGCAGCTGGTCGGAATGGGGCTGGTGGTGATCGCCGGGATCGGCGCGGCCCGAGGGGACCGCAGCGCCCGGCCCGCCGTGCCGAAGCGGGAGGGGGCGCGGATGCGGGGCGCCGACACCGCCGGGCAGCCCGTAGATGCGGGGACGGCCACCTCAACGGGGCAGTCCACCAAGACCGGTCCGGGGGCGAAGGACGGCGCCCCCGGACCACAGGCCCAAAGGTCGCGGGGGCGGTCGGAAGGACCCGAGTGCGTGGCCCCGAACCCCGCACCCCGCGCCGACGGCTGGCCGCGCCGCCGCCCGGCACAGCGGCCCACCTGACCCGGTCCTTCGCCGTGCGCCCCTGCACCAGGGCGGACGCCGCGCGGCGGAGGGCCGTCACCGGCACCGGATCTCAGACGTCGTCGGGCAGGTGTACCGCCGCGCCCGAGGCGATGTCGCGCAGGGCTTGGACGTGCTGTTCGAAGGCCTTGCGGCCCTGCGAGGTGAGGGCTAGGGAGGTCCGGGTCCGTCGGCCCACACGGAACTTGGTCACGCCGACGTACTCGGCCTCCTCCAAGGTCGCGATCTGTTTGGAGAGCGAGGAGTCGGAGACCTCCAAGGTGTCCCGCAGGACCCGGAACTCGATCTGCCTGGCTGAGGCGAGGGCCGCCACAATGGAGAACCGGACGGGGGAGTGAATGACCTCGTCCAGCCGACTGCGTGGATGGCTCACTTCTTACTCCTGCTGAGCCGCAGGTCGATGAAGCCCGCGAGCAAGAGGGGAACGGTGCTTAGGGCCGCCCCGGTGATCCACCACGCCGGGTCGCCGGGGAAGTGCTCGCTCCCCACCATGATCGTCGCGCCGTAGACCGTGCCCCAACCCAGCATCGAGAAGGTGTGGATCCAGCCGAATCGGCGCGGTGTGACGGGACGGGTGAACATCCAGGCGAGGAGCACGAGCACGGTCACCCCGAACAGTACGGAGGCGGCCATCGGTGCCGGGGTGCCTTGGAACAGGCCGATCGACACGAGCAGGATGAAACTCGTGACAGAGAAGACCACTGCGTATCCCAGGTACCAGCCACCGCGTCCGCGTACCTTCGCGTCCAGTGCTTCAGCTTGCTCGAGGGCGTCCCGCGCCTCTTCCCTGCGCATAAGCATCTCCTCCGTCGTCGTCATATTTCCATAGTCGCACTTACTTTCCATGGTGGCAAGTGAAGATTTGCCGAGGATGCCCGAACCGGTGCACCCGCGGACATGACCGGTCCCACCTCCGGGGCACGGCCATCCGGCGCGCGCCCACGCCCCCGCATGCACTAACTTGGTCCGAATCATGGCGGCCAAATCTGACCTCGAACTCCTGCGGGCCCACGAACCGGTGCTCATGTGCACCGAGGGGGAACTCTTCTTCCCCACCGATGTGGAGGCCTACGTACGCAACTGCAGCCTTTGGATCGAGGAACCCGGCGGGCGCGAGAGCGTGATCGTCCCCGCGGGGGAGCTCACCCTCGAACGGCTCTCCCAAGCCGAGGAGGAGTGGCCAGGGCGCCACAAGCACCTGCGCTTCGTCCAGGAGGAGACGCTCCGCGAGGAGGCGCGACGCTTCAAGGGCATCGCCCGCTCGGTCATCCCCAAGAGCGGCCGCCTGGCGGCCGTAGGCGTGCTCGGCCGCGTCCTCGACATCCTGATGAAGATCTCCCTGCTCATCCGCGGCGCCGTCCCCGGCGGCGTGACCTTCGCCTCGGTGACCCGCTACCGCGAGCGCGTCGACAACGGCGGCGCCACCTACTACGGGCGCGTCACCCGCGAGGGCGGCTACATCATCCTGCAGTACTGGTTCTTCTACGCCATGAACGACTGGCGCACCATCTACGGCGGCGTCAACGACCACGAGGCCGACTGGGAACGCGTCACCATCTACGTCGTGGCCAACCCCGACGGCACCACCCGGCCCGTGTGGGTGGGCGCCTCCTCGCACGAGTACCACGGCGACGACCTGCGCCGCTCCTGGGCCGACCCGGACCTGCACCGGGACGGCGTCCACCCCATGATCTACGTCGGCGCGGGCTCGCACTCGCACCAGATGCTCCCCGGCGACTACCTCATCCAGGTCGATCCCGCCTTCCTGCGCGGATTGGTCCGTGCCTGGCGCCGGATCACCCAGCGCCTCTTCCGCGCCGACAGCGCCATCAACCGGCACGGCATCGGAGTGCCCTTCGTCGACTACGCGCGCGGTGACGGCGAACGCCTCGGCCCGGGCGGCGACCGCGAGTGGAACGCCGTCCTCATCGACGACGACACCCCCTGGGTGCGCGGCTTCCGGGGTCTGTGGGGCCGCGACACCCGCGACTTCTTCGAGGGGGAGCGCGCGCCCAGCGGGCCGCGCTACGAGCGCGACGGCACCATCCGGCGCTCCTGGGCCGACCCCCTTGCCTGGGTCGGGCTGCAGAAGGTGGCCCCCAGTGAACGGGCGGCCCGCGCCGAACTCCGCTCCCATGTGCGCGGCCTCGACGGGCGCCTGCGCGACATGGACGCCGACGTCGTCAGCCGACGCGACAAGCTGCGGCAGCTCGAATCGTCCCGGATAGCCCTCGACCGGGAGGCCCACTCCCGGCCCCGCGCCCGCGAGTACACACAGCGGATCGAGAAACTGGAGGCCGAGCTCGCCGGGGTCTACGAAAAGCGCGTTCTGCTCGCCGACGAGCGCGACACGCTCCTGCGGTCCCTGGAGAGCGACACCCCGCTGGTGCCCTCACCCACCGGACACCTCAAGGCACCGCACATGCCGTACGCCTCCGGTGACCAGCGCACCAACCGCTTCCTCCACCTGTGGGTGGCGCTGAGCACGCCCCTGCTACTGATCTCCCTGGCACTGACCCTGTTCCTGCTCGACGGGCAGATGACCCTGTGGGCCATGCTCGGGGTGGTGCTGGCCTTCGCCGCGATCGACTCCATCGCCCGCCGCAAGTTCGGCCAGTACGTCACCGGACTGGCGGTCGCGACGCTGATCATAAGCCTGATAGTGGGGGTGGTGGCCGCCTTCATCGCGGACTGGCGTATCGCTATCTCGGTGCCGATCGTACTGATCGTGGTGGTCCTGCTCGTGGTCAACGTCCGCGACCTCCTGCGCCGCTGACCGCGCCCGGCCCCGGGCCGCTGACCGGGTGACCGCCGCGCCAAGCCGACGCCTCGCGCGGTCCGCGCATGCCAGGCATGATGGCGCCATGGACGATGCGCTGTTCGGATCACCGCCCGTCACCGTCGCCCCCGGCGCGGTCCACTTGCCCGGGTGGCTCCGCTTCGACACCCAGGACGACCTGGTCCGGCGCTGCCGGGAGTGGGCCCGCGGGCCGTCCGGGATGCGCCGCCACTCCATGCCGCGCGGCGGCGTGATGAGCGTGTCCATGGTCTCGCTCGGCTGGCACTGGCAGCCCTACTCCTACGCGCGCACCCTGCCCGACGGCACCGCCGTCCAGCCCTTCCCGAACCTTCTCGGCGACCTGGCCACCCGCGCCGCCGAGGCCGCCTACGGCGCCCCGTACGAGGGCGACCCCTACGACATCGCCCTGGTCAACTTCTACGACGCCGACGCCCGCATGGGCATGCACCAGGACCGCGACGAGGCCTCCCGGGCGCCCGTGGTATCCCTCAGTCTCGGAGACACCTGCGTCTTCCGTTTCGGCAACACCGAGACCCGCACCCGCCCCTACACGGACGTCGAACTCCGCGGCGGCGACCTGTTCGTCTTCGGCGGGCCCTCGCGCATGGCCTACCACGGGGTGCCGCGCACCAGGCCGGGTACCGCCGACCCCCGGCTCGGCCTGGACGGTCGGCTCAACATCACCATCCGCGCCTCCGGACTGGCGGACTGACGCCGCCGCTCGGGTCCCGCATGGCGTGTCGGCGCGCGTCCCCGAGGGGCCCGGGCCAGGATCGGGCAGGTCAGGCCAGACCGGGGGAGGACCGCCGATGAACGAATCCGCACCCGAACGCACCATGATCCTGGGCAGCGACAACGCCGTCCCGCCGACCGGTGCCCCACCCGGAGAGCTCCGCACGCTCCTGTACCGGGAGGGCAGGAGGGTGCACGAGGCCGCCACCCTCGGCGAAGCACGCGCGGCGGTGCGCGAGGACCCCGCGCTCTTCGCCTGGATCAGCATGACCGCGCCCAACCAGGAGCAGCTCAGGGAAGCCGCACACCACTTCGAACTGCCCAGGCTCGCCCTGGAGGACGCGATCGTCGCCCACCAGCGGCCGAAGGTCGAGACCTACCGCGACGTCCTGTTCGTCGTGCTCCGCCCCGCCCGGTACGACCGGTCGGCGGAGACCGTCGAGACCGGTGAGATCCACATGTTCGGCGGGACCGGCTTCGCGATCACCATCCGGCACACCCGGCAGATCGATTTCGAGGACGTCCGAGCCGAGCTGGAGGCCCAGCCCCGGTTCCTCGCCCTGGGGTCCCCTCCGGTCATCCATGCCGTCGTCAACCGGGTCGTGGACGCCTACGCACCCGTCATCTTCGACTTCCAGGACAGCATCGACGAGGCCGAGAGCGAGGTCCTCGACGGCGCCCCGGCCGCTTCCCGCCACACTTACCGGCTCGCCCGGCAGGCGATCCACCTCCACCGCGCGATCGATCCCCTCGACGTCGTCCTCAGCGACCTCACGGCCCTCCTGGACCACTCTGAGGAGGCTGATCCGGGCCTGCCGAAGGTCCCGGACCAGCACCGGCACCTCGTGCACAACTACCTGCGCGACGTCACCGACCACGTCACCGCCGCACGCGAGCACGTCGAGGGTTTCCGCCAGCTCCTGCAGAACATCATGGAGGTCAACAGCGCGCTCATCGGACAATCCCAGAACGAGGCCATGAAGAAGGTGTCCTCCTGGGGCGGCATCCTCGTCGTGCCCACCCTCATCTCCTCGGTCTTCGGGATGAACATCGCGCCCCAACCCGGTTTCCACTGGGTCTTCAGCTGGCCGTTGGTGCTGCTCTTCATGGCGGCGACCTCGGTGGGGCTCTACTTGGTCTTCAAGCGCAACGGCTGGCTCTGACACGGCGGCCCCGGGGCCCGGCCGCAGGCGGTGCGTACCGGAGCTCACGGGTCGAGGAGAGGGCGGACCTTCTCGACCTCGGTGCGGGCCGTAGCCGCGTGCTCCTCCGCCTCCGTCCGGGTGCGGCGCAGGTTCTCGACGGTCCGTTCCACCTGCTGGTCCAGCTTCTGCAACAGGAGGCCGAGGGCTTCCTCCTTCTTGGCCTGGTCCCGTTCACCGGAGAAGTAGGCACCCGCGGCGACTGCCCCGGCAACCGCGGCCAGTACCCACAGGACGTTGTTCAGCGTCAACAGGGCCATGAGGAGCAGCACGACAACCGTCACCAGCGAGGCGAAGAGGACGGTCCGGTAGCGGCTGCTGGGAGTGTGCAGATAACGCAGCTGCTGACGGGCGCGGTAGACCTGCCGGACGTCGGCCCCGGACTCGGTGACGGTGATGCGCGCACCGTACGAGTTCAGGACCGTCTCCTCCAGCGCTGGCTCGCAGGCCCGTTCCACCAGGGTGTCGGCGGCGTCCAGGAGCGCGGTCCGCTGCAGGGCGAGGGCGAAGGTGCGGCGGTGGACGGGTGCGCCTTCCCGAGCCAGGTCCCGTTGGAGGAGGGTGCTGACGGTTTCGACGGGATCGCTCCAGGCCTGGATGGCGTGCCCCGCCTGGTTGTTCTCGATCACCGAGCGGAGGCGGCCGGCTTGGACCAGTAGGGGAGCTTCCTCGGCGCTGCCTTCCTCGATGAGCAGGCGCAGGGTCTCGGTGAGGAAGTCGGTGCTCGCTTGGTCGTGGGCCAGTACTTCGAACGGGGTGTCCTCACTTCCGAGGGCGGTGAGGCGGGCGACCCGTTCGCGCAGATCGCCGAGGGCCTGGGCAGCCTGAGCTCTGCGGACGCTCGAGGACTCCCTCGTCCCGCGGCGCCCTTCGACAGGGGAGAGGCGGATCCATTGGTTGGCGGCGGGGACGCGGACGCCCTCGGCCGACCAGGCGCGCAAGGTGGACCGCAGGAGGTGTTCGCGGGCGTCGTCGCCGTAGGAACCGTCGGCGGTCAGCAGCCACAACGCGCGCTGGACCCGGTTCAGGCGGGTTTCGGGGGCCGGAAGGTGGGGGAGCATGTCGGCGGCCACGCTCGCACCGAGGGTGCGCGCGTGCTCGGGGCGGGTGAGCGGAGCGGCCAGGGCCGTGAAGCAGCGGGCCCGTTCGTGGTCGAGCTCGGCGGCCTCGTCGAAGCGCACACGAGCCTTGGAGACGTCGTCGTTGAGGAGGGCGTGCAGGCCGTGGGCGGTGGGGACCAGCCAGTAGCCGGGCACGTCCTTGAGGGTGAGGTCGGGCAGGGCGGCGCCGTCCAGCAACTGGAGGGTGCGGTGGCGGGCGAGCGCCGCGTCGTCGAACATCGCCAGGTCCGCGCGGATGTCGGTGAGTTCCATGAAGGCGTCCAGCGTGGCGGAGACCCGGTCGAGCCTCTCCTCCAAGGTGCCCTGGATCTGGCCGAGCTTCGAGCGCAGGTGCCTGCGTTCACGGCTCAGCTGTGATTGCGAGACGCTCAGCCTATCCTCGAGGTCCCTGATCCGCCTGTGCTGGGAATACTGGCTCCAAGTCATCCTTCTCCCTTCCCGCGCGCCGGTGACGGGACGCGCTGGGGGTTATGACGGCGGCGGGGCGGTTCCGGTTCGGCGGCGGGAGACTCCTCGGCCGCAGTGGGTGGCGGGCCCGGTTGGCGGGACGGAGGAGAAACTCGTTTGGCGGGGTTGCCGGGACGCATTGCGTGGATCAGACTGGGAGCGCTCCCAACCCGAAGGGCCCCGTCATGTACCCCGCCACGCCCGAGCCGAGCCTCCCCCCGGGCCTGCTGTTCGGAACCGCCACCGCCGCCTACCAGGTCGAGGGCGCCGCCAACGACGGCGGACGAGGACCGTCGATCTGGGACACCTACTGCCGCACCCCGGGACGGGTCGCCCGAGGAGAGAGCGGTGACGTGTCCTGCGACCACTACCACCGCTACGGCGAGGACGTCGCGCTGCTCGCCGACCTCGGGGTGGACCTGTACCGCTTCTCGGTGTCCTGGCCCCGCGTCCAGCCCACCGGACGGGGCCGCCCGAACGAAGAGGGCCTGGCCTTCTACGACCGCCTGGTCGACACGGTCCTCGGCGCGGGGATCGAGCCGGTCCTGACCCTCTACCACTGGGACCTGCCACAGGCACTGGAGGACGAGGGCGGCTGGCGCGTACGCGACACCGCACACCGGTTCGCCGAGTACACGAGGATCGTCGCCGACCGCCTCGGCGACCGGGTGAACCGCTGGATCACCCTCAACGAACCCTTCTGCTCGGCGTTCGTGGGACACGCCGTCGGCCGCCACGCCCCCGGAACCCGGGAGGGGACCCCGGCCCTGGCCGCGGCCCACCACCTGCTCCTCGCCCACGGCATGGCCACCGGGGAGCTGCGCGCCTGCGCCGCCGGCCAGGTCGGCATCACGCTCAACCCCGACCACCTGCTGCCCGAGACCGACTCCGAGGCCGACCGGACAGCCGTGGAGCGCGCCCGGACGCTGCACAACCGGACCTGGTTCGACCCGCTGTTCACGGGCGCCTACCCGGACAACGAGAAGGAGACCTGGGGCGACCTCGCCGACGGCTCCTACCGGCAGGAGGGAGACCTGGAGACCATCGGTCAGCCCTTGGACTTCCTCGGCGTCAACTTCTACCGGCCGATCATGCTCCGCGACGCCCCGCACACCGAAACCGACCCGGGCCTGCGGACCGCCGCCGACATCGGTACCGAACAGGTCCCCTTCGAGGGGGTCAGGCACACCACCATGGGCTGGCCCGTGGTTCCGGAGACCTTCGACGCGCTCCTGGTCGACCTCGACCGCCGCTACCCGGGGCTGCCGCCGATCCTCATCACCGAGAACGGGTCCGCCGAAGAGGACGTGCCCGACGGGCAGGGCCGGGTCCACGACGACGACCGCATCGCCTACCTGCGCGACCATTTGGCCGCGCTGTCCCGCGCGATCGACGCGGGGGTGGATGTTCGCGGGTACTTCGTGTGGTCGCTGCTGGACAACTTCGAATGGGCCTTCGGCTATGACCGCCGCTTCGGCCTGGTGCGCGTGGACTACGAGCTGTTGGCGCGCCACCCCAAGGACAGTTACCACTGGTATCGGGACTACTTGACCTCGCACCGGGCCCGACGGGCGCACACCGCTGACGGCCCCTGAGGGCCGGCCGGGTACCGCAGTCGGTCTCGGTTGGTACCCGATCCCACAGGGGTGCCTCGCGGTCCAACGCCGTGTTGGCATCCGTTCCGATCTGCGGCAAGCTGGAGGGCGTAAGGCACACGAGGGCTGTGGGGGCTCATGACGGATGGATCGGGTATGACGGCGCCGCCGGATTCGAGTTCGGGTACCAGCGGGAGCCTCAGGGCCGCCCAGAGGATGCTCCAGCTGCAGAACAGCCTGGTGGAGCTCCTGCGGACCAAGCCCTTCAGCCAGATCTCCTACAAGGAGATCACTGAGGGCGTCGACATCGACCGCTCCACCGTCTACCGCTACTACAACCACAAGAACCAGGTACTCCAGGCCGCCGTCGACGTGCGCCTGACCGCCTTCGCCTCCCACGTGGACCTCACGTTCGGCCGGATGGAGTCGATCGACGGTTACATGGGTCGTCTGCTGGACGCCTGGGTGGGGCTGTGGTTGTCGGACGGTGCGCTGCTCGCCGCCGCATCGGGCCTGGGCGCGGAGCCGGGACCGCAGCGCCAGTGGTGGCGCGAACGGATCGAACCGTGGATCGAGGCGGTGCGCGAGGCGATCGAGGTGGCCCGGTTCGTGGAGGAGCTCCCCAAGGACGGGCGGCCGGCGCTGCCGCTGGCGGAGATGACGGTGGGGATGTGCCTGTCCACGCTCAACAGCGAGCTGACCGTCGAACACGACGCCGAGCACCGCACGATGGTCCGGGACCTCCTGCTGGACGCGATCCTGCGCACCATGGGACGCCATTAGCGGCGCCCGGGCCACGCTGACTGAGCGGGCCCGCCTTGAGAGGAGAGGCGGGGTCAGGCGTGCTGGCGCGCGGCTCTGCCGAAGGAGCCCACGACCGCTCCGAAGGCGAACATCGAGGCCTCGTCCTCGTCCATGTGGATGATCCCGGCGGGGATGCGCACCCGGAAGGGCTTGGTCTCGGCAGGGAGGATCTCCAGACCGTCGATGATCCCCTGTCCCTCCAGCATGGTGAGGGCTTCCCCGACCCTGCCGGTGCGGTCTGCCCGCGCCCATATCGACATGCGTTTACCCTAACTACGGCCCTGGGCCGACAGCGGATTCGGCCCGCGACCGGGAGAGCGGCGCGGCGGGAACACGGGAGGTTCCGTGATAAGGCGGACCCGACCTGGAATTCCCGCTCCGTCCGTTCCCCCGGTTTCCCCGTCGGGGTGTAGGGATACCTTCCCAAAGATGTCACCGGCAGTGTACCTGCACGTGCATTTTCATGTGTGAGTGACCGGATCCGGCCATCGGAGGGGGAAGTGGCGGATCCGTGCCGACAGGTGCCGTGCTGGGGCTTTCGCGCCTCGAGGGTGCCCGCCTCAGCGGCGCGAACCGCGGGGCGCGCGTCTTCGGGGCGCTGTCTCAGCGGGCCAGCACAGTCATCTCGTCACCGTGGACGTCGACGGCGTTGAGGTCGACCTCGTCGACGGGGTGGGCCTCGGCCACCGGTCCCTCGACTTCCAGCACCGTCTCGCCGTCCTCACTGGACCCGTCGGCCCCGCCCTCCGCTGTGAGAGCGGCGGTCTCGCGGGAACCGGCGGCCAGGTAGTGCCACCGGTCCTCGGGGTCCTGCCACCAGGTGCCGGCCACCACCTGGCGGTTGAGGTTGCTGCAGGCCCACCCGTCCTCTCGTTCCCCGGCCACGGTGGTCTCGGTTCCGTCGTCGGTCTCGGCGACCAGGACGGCGCGGGCCAGGCCCCCGCCGTCCTGCCCGCCGAACCGCACACAGGACCAGCGGCCGGTGCCGCCGCCGGGCAGGTCCTGGACGGCGAACTCCCAGGCGGTCGCGGTGCGTATCGGGTCATCGGGAGGGTCCCCGGCACAGGCCAGCTCGCCCCACAGGTCGAAGCCCTGATCCGGGCCGAGCACCTCGTGCGGACCGAGCCTGCGGATGTCGGCGGGCGGGGGCGGCATGTATCCGAGGTGGGCCGTGTCCAGCCCGCCCAGGTCGATCGCCGTGTACGGCTCGCCGTGTGCCACTTCGGGAGCACGCAGGCGCAGGACGGGCCCCACGTCGCAGTGCTCCCCGGTGGGCAGGGCCTCGGTGACACCGTCTTCGTGTTCGATCGGGGACCAGCTGGCGTCGTCCTGTCCGAGCGGTGCGGTGTCGGCCTCGACGACCCACGGGGGCAAGAGGTAGTGGGTGCCCTCTTGGGTATCGGCCAGGCGCAGTGCGGGCCAGTTGGCCACCCCGTTGCCGGGTTCGGCGAATACCTCCACCCGCTCCTCGCCGTTCCGGCGGGTATAGCGGGCGACCCTGGGGCCGTCGTGCAGGAGTACGACGTCGCTGTCGGCCACATCGCCGGCGAACAGCAGCGCGGGTGAGGCCGGAGCGGCGGAGCCCAGTTGGCCCTCCTGCTCGGTCCAGGCCGCCAGGGCCCGCTGGGCGAGGTCCTCGTCATCGGCTGCGTCGCCTCGGGGGTGCCAGGCGGTCAGGTCCAGCCGGAAGCTCTCCCGCCACGTGTCGGGCGCGGTCGGCTCGGAGAGCTGAGCCGGGGGCGCGGCGACCGTGGGGACGCCGACGCCGCCGTCGGGGCCGGCGGTGGCAAGGCCGAGGGCGGCTGCCGCCAGGAGCAGGAGGGCCGCGGCGGCGGCCAGCCCCCGCCGGTGCACCAGGGCACCCCGGCCGCTGACCCGCACGACCGTGGGGTCGGGCAGGTGCGGCGGCTCCGGTACCCGCCGGGCACGCTCCACGGCGGTCGCCGCGTCGCGGATCCCTGCGGCGGAGAGGACTTCGGTGGCCTGCTGGGTGTCCAGGCCCTCCACCTTCAGGAGGGCGTAGGCGGCGCGGTCGGCCGAATCCAGGCCTGCCAGCGCCTCCAAGGCGCGGGCCTCGGCCCCGACCCCGTCGAGGGGTGAGACCCGCAAGCCCGCCGGGCCACGGGGGTGCCAGCCGCGGGGGAGGAGCGCTCGCCGCAGGACCCGGCGGCGGACGCGCAGGTATTCGTGTGGCCGGGGGTGGCGCCGTCCCCTCGGAAGCGCGCCGGTCACGAGCCGGTGGGAGTGTTCCAGCAGACCGTGAGGTTCCTTGCTGCCGGAGAGGGTGAGTAGAGCGAGAAGGACCAGGTTCCGATAGGGGGAGCGGGGGAGGGGCTGCTCGGGGGCGTCGTTGGGCATCAGGGCTCCTCGGGATCTTTCCGAGCGACCCTAGGGAAACGGGGCCAAGCGCACCGGGCGAACGCCGACAACCGCGGCCTATGTCAGGAATGTCCTGCTGGCAGGGTCTGGTGGACCGCCTGGCGGTTGAGCGCAGCGAGGTCGGGTCCAGCGATGCGATCGATCACGTCCCCGTCCTCGACGTGACCACACTTGAGCGTCGGCGCCAGGAACACATGCGCGGGCTTGGTCCCCGGCCCCGCCTGCGGGGGCCTGCCTGACGCGGCACCTGGGAGACCGGGTAACCTCGTCAGGCCAGTCGGACTCCACCTTGCGGGCCAGGGAACCGGATCGGATCCGGGACTGACCCGCAGCGGTGCGGGGACGGGCGGGCACGTCTTGGCGGGGGACACCGCGCAGGCAATCCGTACCCGCTCGCCCCCGCGTTCGAGGACCTGCTGGCGCCGACGGTACGAGCCGTCGGTCACCCCCGGGCCACGCAGAGGAGCCCCCTGACACGAAGGACGTCCATGCCGCCAACCGGTCGACCTGCATCGGGCCCACCCGGTCCGGGCAGCGACAGCACGGAGCTCCGTGCCCCGGGAACGGCCGGACCGCGCGACCGGCGCGACCGCTGTCCCGGCACGTTCAGACCGTGGGAGGCCGACGACGGGCTCCTGGTCCGGCTCCGGCTTATCGGCGGGCGCCTTTCCGCGGACACCCTGACCGCACTGGTCGGGGTCGCGGAACGGTACGGTGACGGCCGGGTCCGGGCCACCGTGCGGGCCAACCTGCAGCTGCGCGCCCTCCCGGGGGAGGACGGCACCCTCGCCCCGGAGGTCGTCGGCGCGCTCGAGGGCACGGGGCTCCTCCCCTCGCGCACCCACGAACTGGTCCGCAACGTCATGGTCTCCCCGGGCTCGGGCCTCTGGAGCGGGCGGGCCGACCTACGCCCGGTCGCCGCCGAGCTCGACCGGCTCCTGTGCGCGGCCCCGCACCGTGCAGGGCTCCCCGGCCGGTTCCTGTTCGTGCTCGATGACGGCCGCGGCGACCTCATGGACCGCACCTGTGACCTGGGCCTGACCGCCCTCGACGCACACCGCGCGCAGATCCGGGTCGGGAACGGCTGGGGCCCGGTGGTCGCCCTCGACGAGGCGGCAGAGGCCCTGGTCTCGCTCATCGACCGGTTCCTGGAGCACCGCGGGGACGGCCCTTCCGCCGCGTGGCACGTCTCCGAACTCCCGGCCCCGCTCACCGAGTCTGCACCTCCCGACCCGCGGCTGCCTCCCCCCGCACCCCCGCTCCCGTACGGCCCCGTGCCCGGGGGCGGGCATCACGTACCCGTCCACGGCACCGGACTGGACCGAGCCGCCGCCGACACGCTCACCGAGGAGATCCGTGCCACCGGCCACGGCACCCTCGTCGTGACCCCGTGGCGCGGCGTCCTCGTCCCCGGTGCCCTCGTCCCCGGAGGTAGCTCTTGACGCCCCTGAACCGGCTGAACCGACCGAACCGGCACTACCACTACATCGACGACGGGCCGGCGATCTACACCGACTCCTTCGCCACGATCCGGCGAGAGGCCTCGCTGGGGCACCTGCCGCCGGACGCCGAACGGCTCGCGGTGCGCATGATCCACGGCACCGGCCAGGTCGACCTCGCCGCGGACCTGGTGGTCCACCCCGGTCTGCTCTCCTCGGCCCGGAAGGCGCTGGGCTCGGGCGCGCCGATCCTGTGCGACGCGGGCATGGTGGCGGCGGGCGTCACCCGCGCGCGGCTGCCCGGCGAGAACGAGGTGCGGTGCCTGCTGTCCGACCCGCGGGTTCCCGGCCTCGCGCGGGACTGGGGCACCACCCGGTCCGCGGCCGCGGTGTCCCTGTGGGAACCGGAGCTTGAGGGCGCCGTAGTGGCTGTGGGCAACGCGCCCACCGCGCTGTTCCACCTGCTGGAGATGCTGATCGACGGCGCCCCGCGCCCTGCCGCGATCGTCGGCTGCCCCGTCGGGTTCGTCGGCGCTGCGGAGTCCAAACAGGCCCTGACCGAGCTGGCCGACCGGCACGGCATCGACGTCCCCTTCGTGACCGCCCTCGGCCGTCGCGGAGGGTCCGCGATGACCTCGTCGGCCCTGAACGCACTTGCCAAGGAGGAGGAGTGACCGGCCGTTTCCACGGTGTCGGCGTAGGCCCCGGGGACCCCGAACTCATCACGCTCAAGGCCGCCCGGCTCATTTCCGCCGCCGACGTGGTCGCCTACCACGCCGGCGCGGGCAAACGCTCGAACGCCCGCCGGATCGCCGCCGAACTCGTCCCGGACACGGCGATCGAGGAGGAACTCACCTACCCGGTGACGACCGGTACGACCGACCACCCGGGCGGGTACACGGGCGCGCTCGCGGACTTCTACGCACGTTCCGCGCAGCGCCTGGCCGCGCACCTGGACGCCGGGCGGGACGTCGTGCTGCTGTCCGAGGGCGACCCGCTGTTCTACGGCTCGTACATGTACATGCACGACCGGCTCTCGGGGCGGTACCCGACCGAGATCGTTCCGGGTATCCCCGCGTTCGCGGCCGCCGCCTCGGCCGCGGAGTCCCCACTGGCCCGGCAGACCGACGTGCTCACGGTGCTTCCGGGGACCCTGCCCGAACCGGAGCTGGCCCGGCGCCTGGCCGGCACCGACGCGGCCGTGGTCATGAAGCTGGGGCGCACGTTCCCGGCGGTCCGGCGGGCACTGGAGGCGGCCGGACGGCTGGAGCACGCGGTGTACGTGGAGCGGGCGTCGATGGAGGAAGAGCGCAGGATGCCGGTCGCGGAGGTCGACCCGGAGACGGTCCCCTACTTCTCGCTGATCCTGGTGACCGGGGACAGCCGGAACGGAACCCGGTCCCGCACCGGCCGGACCTCCCCGCAAACCGTGCCCGAGGCCACCGGGCCGGCCGCGGAACTCCTGGTCGTCGGCTTGGGGCCGGGACCGGACCGCTGGCTCACCGCCGAGGCGTCCGCCGCGCTGGCCGGGGTGGACCACGTGGTGGGGTACGGCGCCTATGTCGACCGGGTACCGCAGCGTGCCGGGCTCACCCGGCACTCCTCCGGCAACACCGTGGAACTCGACCGGGCCCGCCTCGCCCTCGACCTGGCTCGGAAGGGCGAACGGGTCGCGGTGGTCTCCGGCGGGGACGCGGGGGTCTTCGGGATGGCCACGGCCGTGTTCGAGGCGGCCGAGGACCCCGACTACCGGGACGTGCCGGTCCGGGTGCTGCCCGGGGTGAGCGCCGTCCAGGCCGTGGCGGCGCGTGCGGGTGCCCCGGTCGGCGGGGACTTCGCGGTCATGAGCCTGTCCGACCGGCTCAAGCCGTGGGAGGTCATCGAACGCCGGCTCCGTGCGGTGGCCGGGGCCGACCTGGCGCTTGCGGTCTACA
This sequence comes from Nocardiopsis oceani, assembly GCF_054777395.1. NCBI lineage: Bacteria > Bacillati > Actinomycetota > Actinomycetes > Streptosporangiales > Nocardiopsidaceae > Nocardiopsis > Nocardiopsis oceani. Next base: position 20,307 of record NZ_BAAHAR010000052.1, on the reverse strand, counting down.
ACCCGGCCTCACGGTCCCGGACCGAACAGATCGCCACCGCGCGCCGGGTTCTGTTGGAGCACCGCGCGCCGGAGACGGTCGTGGTCGTGGGCCGGAGTGTGGGCCGGGAGGGCGAATCCCTGGAGGTGACGACGTTGGGTGACCTGGATCCGGCAACGGTGGACATGCGGTGCCTACTGATCGTCGGCGCGTCCGGGACCCGGGTCTCCGAAGCCGGACGTGTGTGGACCCCGCGGTGGGTGGAGCAGGAGGCGCGGCCGTGACCGTGCACTTCGTGGGCTCCGGTCCCGGCGCCGCCGACCTGTTGACGGTACGCGCCACGCGCATGCTCGCAGCGGCGGACGTGGTGCTCTACCCGGGCACGTACCTGGACCCGGGGGTTCTGGACCACTGTGCACCCGGCGCGGAGCTGGTCGACACCCAGGGCCTGGACCTGGACCGCATCACCGAACGCCTCGTCGCCGCGCACACGGAGGGTTTGGCGGTGGTGCGGCTGACGTCCGGGGATCCGTCGGTGTACTCGGCGCTGTCGGAGCAGACCCGGCGGCTCGACGCGCGCGGCGTGCCGTGGGACGTCACGCCCGGGGTGCCCGCCTACGCGGCCGCTTCGGCGCTGGTGGGCCGTGAACTGACCGTGCCGCTGGTGTCGCAGTCGGTGGTGCTGACCCGGACGCAGTCGCGGTCGAGCGCGATGCCGGAGACGGAGTCGCTGGAGGCGTTCGCGGCGACCCGGGCGACGTTGGTGCTGCACCTGGCGATCCGGCGGGTGCGAGGGCTCATGGAACGGATCGAACCGGAGTACGGGGCGGACTGCCCGGTCGTGGTCGCACACCGGGTCGGCGGGCCGGAGGAGGCGGTGCTGCACGGGACCGTCGGCGACATCGCGGACGCGGTGGAGGAGGCGGGGTTCCGCCAGGCCGCGGTGATCCTCGTGGGGCGCGCGTTGACACCGGGGGAGGGCGGCGAGTCGTTCCTGTACGACCCCGAGCGCCCCCGCGGTCAGTCCGCCTAGAGCGTCAGGGACCACTGCGTGACGGTGCGTGCCGGGGTCCATCCCGTGAACGTGCCGACGGGTGCGGTGGTCTCCACCGCGGTCCGGGCCAGTTCCCCGCCGCGGGCGCGGTAGGCGTCGGCGAGCAAGTGTTCGGTCTCCAGGGTCACCCCGTGGACGACGATCCGCCCGCCCGGTGGCAACGCCTCCAAGCAGGCCTCGAGCACCCCCGGGCGGGTCGCTCCCCCGCCGACGAAGACGGCGTCGGGGGCAGGCAACCCCTGCAGCGCCTCCGGTGCGCGACCGTGCACCACCTCCAGCCCGGGAACCCCGAGCGCGCCGGCGTTGCGCCCGATCCGCGCGGCGCGCTCGGCCCCGGACTCGACCGCAGTGGCCGTGCAGGTCGGGTCGGCGCGCATCCATTCGACACCGACCGAACCCGCGCCCGCACCGACGTCCCACAGGTGCTGCCCCGGCGAGGGCGCCAAGCGGGCCAGCGCAGAGACCCGCAAGTCGCGTTTGGTGAGTTGGCCGTCGTGTTCGAAGGCGTCGTCGGGCAGGCCGGGGAGCAGCCCGTACCCGACCGGGTCGACGGTCTCCAGCGCGAGCACGTGCAGGGCCGGAACATCCGCAGGAGGCGAGGCGCACCAGGTATCGGCGGTGCCGTCCAAACGGGACTCGTCCGCAGCCCCCAGATCGCCGAGCACGGTCATCCGGCATGCGGGGTGCCCGGCGCCGGCCAGCAGAACGGCGACCTGCGCGGGGGCCGACGGTCCCGAGGACAGCACCAGCAGACGCCGCCGCGGCCCCAGGTGGCGCAGCACCAAGCGGGGGTCGCGCCCGACCAGGCTCACGACCGTGCACCGTTCCGCGGGCCAGTTCATGCGGGCGCGCGCCAGGGAAACCGAGGACACCGCAGGCTCCACCCGCACCGTGCCGGCACCGAGCACTTCGACGAGCGTGGTGCCGATACCGGAGACGAAGGGGTCGCCGGAAGCGAGGGCGACCACCTTGCCGTCCCCGAGCGACGACAGCAGGGACGGCAGCCCTTCACGCAGGGGTGACGGCCACGGTTCCCGCTGCTGCCCGGGGCGCTCCGGGAGCATCGCCAGGTGCCGGCGCCCGCCCAGGACCGTGTCCGCGTCCAGGACGAGCCGGCGTGCCCGCTCCGGGAGCCCTTCCCAACCCTCGGCGCCGACCCCGACAACGGTGATCCCGGGGCGGGGCGGAGGGCGCTTGTCGACCGTCATGGCTGTGACGTTATCGTGGCGTGCACAGGCACGAGGTGCCCCGGGCCCCCAGCCGTCGGAAACGGCGGCTACGGAGGCTGGGGAGAATCTGGGAAGACCGGTGAGAGTCCGGCACAGGCCCGCTGCGGTGAACCGGGCCCCGAACACGGGGACTCGGCAAGTCCGAAGACCGGCCTCGCGCCCGCCCCTTACCGACGGCGAACACGAGCGGGAGCCTCACTATGCCTCACCGGCCTGCGCACTACCCCTTCTCCGCGATCGTGGGGTGTGACACCGAGCAGCTCGACGACCTGGGGCTGGCGCTCGTCCTCACCAGCGTGTCCCCGGAGATCGGAGGGGTGCTGGTGCGCGGACAGAAGGGCACCGCGAAGTCCACCGCCGTGCGCGCGCTCGCCTCACTCCTGCCCCCGGTCGAGGTGTACCGGGGCGACCGTTTCTCCGTGGACCCCGCCGACTCCGGACAGCAGTCCCCCGACGGCCCCTTCGGCGCCGAGACCGCCGTGGAGAGCCGACCGGTCCGCTTGGTCGACCTGCCCGTCGGCGCCACCGAGGACCGGGTGCTGGGATCGCTGCACTTGGAGCAGGCGCTCACGCACGGGAAAGTCGCCTACGAGCCGGGGTTGCTGGCGCGGGCCCATCGCGGACTCCTGTACGTGGACGAGGTGAATCTGCTCCACGACCACCTCGTCGACCTGCTCCTGGACTCCGCCGCGACCGGCCGGGTGACGGTGGAGCGCGACGGGTTCTCCGTGGAACACGCGGCCCGGTTCCTGCTCATCGGAACCATGAACCCGGAGGAGGGCGAGCTGCGGCCCCAGCTCCTGGACCGGTTCGGGCTGACCGTCGAGGTGACGGCGCCGACCGACCCCGCCGCGCGGGCCGAGGTGGTGCGTCGGCGGATGGCCTACGACAGCGATTCCGCGGGGTTCGCCGCCAGGTACCACGACGCCGAGGAGGCCCTCGCCGACCGCATCGCGAAGGCGCGCAGCGCGCTGGACCGGGTGCACCTGTCGGAGGCGGCGCTGTTGAAGATCGCCGAGGTGTGTTCGGCCTTCGAGGTGGACGGGCTGCGGGCCGACATCGTGACCTCCCGCGCAGCAGTGGCGCACGCCGCCTGGGCGGGGCGCGAGACGGTGACGCGCGCCGACATCCGCCGCGCGGCCCTGCTGACGCTGCCGCACCGGCGCCGTCGCAACCCGTTCGACGCACCGGGACTGGACGAGGAGCTGCTCGACCGGATCCTGGGTGACGAGGAGCCGCCGCCGGACCCGCCGCAGCCGCCGGAACCCCCGGAGTCGCCGGATTCCTCGGACTCCCCGGAGACCATGGATCCTTCGGAGGCCCCCGACCCGCCGGAACAGTCCCCGGAGGACGCGGGTCCCGAGGAGGCGGGCCCCGACACCCAGGGCCAGGAGAACGCCTCGGAGGAGACCGGCGAGGCCCAGGAGACCGACGTACCCCCGAACACGGACGCCCCGCGGGACCCCGGTGAGGATTCCGAGGACGGCGACACCCCGCCTCCCTCGTCGGAGAAGGCCACGAGCACGGTCGGCTCCACGGCCCCCTACCGCGCCCGCAAACTCACCGTGCGCGGGGCGGGCCAGGGCGCCGACGGCAAGCGGAGCCGGGCGGTGGGCCGGCGCGGCCGCCGGATCGGCGCCACGCGGCCCGGCGCCGGTTCCGGGTCGTCGCTTCACCTGGTGGAGACCGTGCGCGCCGCGGCGGCCGGTCCCAGGGACGGCGGCGGGGTGCGGATCCGTCCGCAGGATCTGCGGATGGCGGTGCGCGAGGGCCAGGAGAGCAACCTGATCCTGTTCTGCGTGGACGCGTCCGGGTCGATGGCGGCGCGCAAACGCATGAGCGAGGTCAAGACCGCGATCCTGTCCCTGCTCCTGGACGCTTACCGGCGCCGCGACAAGGTCGGGCTCATCACCTTCCGCGCCCAGCGGGCCGAGCTGGTGCTGCCGCCGACACATTCGGTGGACGTGGCCGCGGCCCGGCTGGAGGACGTGCCCGCGGGCGGCCGGACGCCGTTGGCGGAGGGGTTGCTGGAGGCCGACCGGGTGCTGCGGCGCGAACAGCGGCGCGACCCCCGCCTGCGTCCGCTGCTGGTCGTGGTGACCGACGGGCGGGCCACCGGTTCGCGCGGTGCGGTCCAGCAGTCCCTGGCCGCGGCCGACCACATCGCCGGGCAGGAGGTTGCCACGGTCGTGGTCGACAGCGAGTCCGGGCCGATGCGACTGGGGCTGGCCCTCGCGCTCGCCTCCCGCCTGGGCGCCGAACACCTGCCGGTCGGCGAGGTCAACGCCGATGCTCTGAACACTGCCGTACGAGAAAGGGCCGCCTGATGCCGCAGGGTCAACCGTCCGTAGTGCCCGACGACGGGCTCACCACACGACAGCGCCGCCACCAGCCGCTGCTGGCCGTCCACACCGGGGACGGCAAGGGCAAGTCGACCGCGGCCTTCGGGCTGGCGCTGCGCAGCTGGAACCAGGGTTGGCGGATCGGGGTGTTCCAGTTCGTCAAGTCGGCCAAGTGGAGGATCGGCGAGCAGACCGTCCTGGAGCGGCTGGGGAAGCTGCACGAGGAGACCGGTGAGGGCGGCCCGGTCGAGTGGCACAAGATGGGTTCCGGATGGTCGTGGATCCGCCGTAAGGACGGCGAGGAGGACCACGCGGCGGCCGCTGCGGAGGGCTGGGCCGAGATCAAGCGCCGCCTGGCCGACGAGCGGCACGACCTGTACGTGCTCGACGAGTTCACCTACCCCCTCGCGTGGGGCTGGATCGACGTGGACGATGTCGTGGAGACCCTGTCGAACAGGACGGGGCGCCAGCACGTGGTCATCACCGGTCGGCGGGCCGACCCGCGCCTGATGGAGGCCGCGGACCTGGTCACGGATATGGCCAAGGTCAGGCACCCGATGGACAGCGGCCGCAAGGGCCAGCGGGGGATCGAGTGGTGACGTCCTCGGTAGCTGCCCGAACGGGGGCGGCGGGGGCCCTGCCACGGGTCATGGTGGCCGCACCGATGACCGGCCAGGGCAAGACCACGGTCGCGACGGGGCTCATGGCGGCCCTGCGCGGGTCCGGGCTCGCGGTGAGCGGGCACAAGGTGGGGCCCGACTACATCGATCCGGGGTACCACGCGCTGGCGACCGGGCGACCGGGCCGGAACCTGGATCCGCACCTGGTCGGTGAGGACCGTGTGGCGCCGCTGCTGCTGCACGGGGCGCGCGGGGCGGACGCGGCCGTGCTCGAGGGCGTCATGGGCCTGCACGACGGGCGGCTCGGCACGGACGGGTTCGCGTCGTCGGCGCACGTGGCGGCCCTGACCCGGACCCCCGTGGTGCTCGTGGTGGACGTGGCGCGGATGTCGCGTTCGGTGGGCGCGCTGGTAGCGGGCATGGCCGCCTACGACCCGGCCGTGGAGGTCGCCGGGGTGATCCTGAACAGGGCGGGGTCGGACCGCAACACCACGGAGATCGTGCGGTCGTTGCGTCTGCCCGTGCTGGGTGTGGTGGGCCGGGACGAGGGGTTGGCCTCGCCGTCCCGGCACCTGGGGCTCGTGCCGGCGGCCGAGCGGGACGGTGCGGCGCTGGTCGTCGAGCGCATGGCCGAGCAGATCGCGCGGCAGGTGGACCTGGACGCGGTACTGGAGGTGGCCCGGTCCGCGCCCGCGCTGGAGGTGGATCCGTGGTCGCCGGCGGTTTCGGGGCCGCCGGGGTCCGGGGCGCGTGCTTCGGGTACTGACGACCGCCCGGTGGTGGCCGTGGCCGGCGGCCGGGCGTTCACGTTCCGGTACGCCGAGACCGAGGAGCTGCTGGCCGAGGCCGGATGCCGGGTGGAGGTATTCGACCCGCTCCGGGACTCGGCGTTGCCTGCGGGCACGCGCGGGCTGTATCTGGGGGGCGGTTTCCCCGAGGTGCACGCCGGCAGTCTGGCCGCGAACCGGGGGCTGCTGGGGGAGCTGCGGGAGGCGGTGCGCGACGGTGTCCCGACGGTCGCCGAGTGCGCCGGGATGCTGTACCTGGCCAGGACCCTGGACGGGGAGCCCATGGCTGGGGCGCTGGACGCGGACGCGCGGATGTCGGAGCGGCTGACCCTGCGCTATCCGGAGGCCGTCGCGCCGTCGGACACGCTGATGACGCGCGCCGGGGAGCGGGTCACGGGGCACGAGTTCCACCGGACGCGGCTGACACCGGGGGCTTGCGGGCGGACGCCGGCGTGGGAGATCGACGGAACGGCCGAGGGGTTCGCGTCCCCGAGCGTGCACGCCTCGTACCTGCACGTCCACTGGGCCGGACACCCGCGGCTGGCGGCGCGGTTCGCCGCTGCCGTGCACGGGACCGGTCCGCGCGCTGCCGCCACCGCGCCGAGCGCCGCCACCGCCGCTCCGCGCGCTGCCGCCCACGGGCACGAGCAGGGTTCGGCGGACACACACGGTCCAGGGGAGGCGGCCGCCGTACCAGTCCCCGTGTCCGATCCCCTGCGGCACCACGGGGACCGGGAGGCGGGTTTCGGGCGCCTCGACTTCGCCGTCAACGTGTACTCCGGTCCCCGGCCCGAGTGGCTCGACCAGGCACTGCGGGACAGCCTCGACGACGTGGGCGCCTACCCCGACGCGGCGCCGGCGCGGGTTGCCATCGCCCACCGACACCACCGCCGCGCCGACGAAGTCCTGCCGACGGCGGGCGCTGCCGAGGCCTTCACCCTGCTCGCGCGGGTGCGCCCGTGGCAGCGTCCTGTGGTCGTGCACCCCCAGTTCACCGAACCGCACGCCGCCCTGGAACAGTCCGGGCACGCCGTGACGACCGTGCTCTGCCGGGCCGAAGACGGGTTCGCTTTCGACCCGGGAGCGGTGCCCGAGGACGCCGACCTCGTGGTCGTCGGCAACCCGACCAACCCCACGGGGATCCTGCACCCGGCCGAGACGCTGCGACAGTTGTGCCGACCGGGCCGGGTGGTGGCGGTGGACGAGGCGTTCATGGACGCGGTCCCGGGAGAACCCGAGTCGCTGGCGGGGGAGGCGCTCCCCGGCCTGGTGGTCCTGCGCAGCCTCACCAAGCACTGGTCCATCCCGGGCCTGCGCGCCGGCTACGTGGTCGGCGACGCGCGGGTGGTGGGCGAGCTCACCCGCGCCCAGACGCCGTGGTCGGTCTCCACCCCCGCGATCGCCGCGACCGTGGCGTGTACCGACGCGCGGGCCACCGCCGAGGCCGACGCGCGGGCGCGGATCCTGGAGAACCAGCGCGCCGTGCTCGAGGCCGGGCTGCGCGAGCTGGGGGTGGCGTTCGTTCCGTCCCGTGCACCGTTCGTGCTGGCGCGGGTGGGACTCGGGGTGCACGGCCGTCTGCGGGACGCCGGTATCGCCGTGCGCCGTGCGGACACGTTCCCCGGGCTCGACGCCTCCTGGATCCGGGTGGCGGTCCGCCCCGAGAGGACCACCCGACGACTGCTCGCCGCCCTGGCCGAACTCCCGAAGACCGAAGAGACTGCGTGCGAGGCGCACGTATGACGGGGGCGTGTGCGGCCGGACCGCCGCCGGGGAGGCCGGCCGTTACCGCAGGGAGAGCACCCAGGTGAGCGCCGCGGACACGTCGTGCACGGCCGGGACCCCTGGGGGACCGGACGGCCTGCGGACCACCACGACCGGGACACCGAGGGAGCGCGCCGCCGCCATCTTCGGCCAGGTGTAGCTCCCGCCCGCGTCCTTGGTGACGAGGACGCCGGTGCCGTGGCCCTGCAGGAGCCCGTGTTCCCCGTCGAAGGTGTAGGGGCCGCGACTGGTGACGAGTCGCCACGCCTCGGGCATCTCGAGGTCGGGCACGTCGACCACCCGTGCGAGCACGGAACGTCCCCCCAAGGCGGGCACGAACCGCGCCAGCTCCTGGCGGCCGACGGTGAGGAACGGGTGCCCGCCCAGTTCAGCGGCCCGGTCGGCGGCCTCCTCGTGGGTGTCCGTGTAGTGCCAGGCCGGGTCGGGCTCCCACGGCGGGCGCTCCAACCGCAGCAGGGGGAGCTGCCCGGTGCAGGCGGTGGCCGCGTTGGCGGTCATGCCGAGGGCGAAGGGGTGGGTGGCGTCGACCACGGCGTCGTAGTCCGACAGGGCCGCGCGCAGCCCGTCGACGCCGCCGAACCCGCCGATGCGGACCTCGCCGACGGGTAGCCTCGGGCGGGCCACGCGTCCGGCGAGGGAGGAGGTCACGTGCACGCCGGCCTCCACCAGGAGGGCGGCGAGCTCGCGTGCCTCGGACGTCCCACCCAGGATCAGCACCCGCGGGGCGGCGGGGCCTGCCGCAGGAGCGGCCCCGCGCGGTGCCTCCTGGGCGGGTGCCCTCTGCGCCGACCCGCCGGTCGCGGCAGCCCCCGCCTCGCCCGGCGCCCCGGGCGGCAGCACAGGCATCCCACCGGGCGCGCCCGCGCGGGCGATGCCGAGCAGCGCGTCGACGTCGAGGTGGCGCTCCACCAGGTCCGCCAGCAGGTCCAGCCGCCGTTCCCGCGCTGCCGCGAACTCCGTACCGGACGACTCCATGCCCAGTGTCCGCGCCAGGAACGCGGCCCGGAACCCGTCGCCCTCCAAGCTCCCGTGCCACATGGTCCCGTAGACCGCACCCGACCGGGTCCCGCCCAGGAACTCCTCGTCCCCACCGCCGACGGTGACCTGCCCGTGGTGGATCTCGTAACCGTGCGCGGGCGCCCCGAGCGCGGTCCCCGTGGGCAGGCGCAGGGTCTTGTCCGCGGTGAACTCGGTCCGCACGTCCAGCAGCCCGAGCCCGTCGGCAGACATCCCGGCTCCGGACTCCACCCCGTCCGGGTCGGCGATCGTCCGCCCCAGCATCTGGAACCCGCCGCACACCCCGAGCAACGGTCGGCCCCGCCGCACGTGGTCGTGCAGAGCCCGGTCGAGGCCGCGCGCACGCAGCCAGGCCAGGTCGGTGAGGGTGGACCGGCTCCCGGGCAGCACCACCAGGTCCGCGTCGGACAGGTCGTGCGGGGAGGAAGCGAATACGACGTCGAGCCCCGGCTCCAACCCGAGGGCGTCCACGTCGGTGAAGTTGCTGATCCGCGGCAGCCGCACCACCGCGACCCGGCGCACGGCACCGCTCTCCGATCCGTCCCCGGCCCGGTGCGCCGCCAGGTCCAGGGCGTCCTCGGAGTCGAGCCACACCCCGGCGTCCCACGGCAGGGTCCCGTACACCCGGCGCCCGGTGAGCCGTTCGAGGTCGTCCAACCCGGGCCGCAGCAGGCTCGGTTCCCCCCGGAACTTGTTGATCACGAAACCGGAGACCAGCGCTTGGTCGGCGGCCTCCAGCAAACCCACGGTGCCGTAGAGCGAGGCGAAGACCCCGCCCCGGTCGATGTCGCCGACCACCACCGTAGGCAGCCCCGCGTGCCGGGCCAGGCCCATGTTCACGTAGTCGCCCGCGCGCAGGTTGATCTCGGCCGGGCTGCCCGCGCCCTCGGCCACGACGACGCCGTACCGGGTGGAGAGGTCGTCGAAGGCTTCGTGGGCGGCCTTCGCCAAGTGCCGGCGCCCCTGTTCCCAGTCGATGGAGGACAGGTCCCCGGCAGGGTGCCCAAGGAGCACAGTGTGGCTGCGCCGGTCGGTGCCCGGTTTGAGCAGCACCGGGTTCATCGCCGGTTCCGGGTCCGCCCCCGCCGCGAGCGCCTGCACCCACTGGGCCCGGCCGATCTCGGCGGGACGCCCGTCAGGGCCGCGGCAGACCATGGAGTTGTTGGACATGTTCTGCGCCTTGTACGGCGCGACGCCTACCCCGCGGCGGGCGAGCGCCCGGCAGAGCCCGGTGGTGACCACACTCTTGCCGGCGTCGGAGGTCGCCCCCGCCACCAGCAGGCCACCGCCGCCGGATCCGCCGGGAGTCCCGTGCGCTCCCGTGAGTCCTCCTGCTGCGTCCCCGCTCACGACGGCCTCCTCAACAGTGCGGTGTCCATGACCCAGCCGGCCCGTTCCTTCGCGCGGGCCCGGGCCTCACCGATCTCCGGGAGCACGTCGGCGACCCGCCCGGCCACCAGCTCCTCCGATCCGGTGCCGAGGTTGGCGCCCCACCACACGGACCACTCTCCCAACCCTTCGAAGGCGGGGCGGGCCCCGAGCATGACGACGATGTTGTCCTGGCCGGCGGCGACGGCGTCGTCCAGCCTCCGCAGAGGCGTGACGTGCACCGGCCGCCCCACGTCGTGCAGCACGATCCGGTGCCGGGCCGCGAGGAGCTGCGGGGCGCTGATCCCGGGCAGCACGTCGTACTCCACGGGCACCTTCCCCCGATCATCGATGCGGGCCACGATCCGCAGCGTCGAGTCGTACAGGGACGGGTCTCCCCAGACCAGGAACGCCGCGCTGCCGCCCCGCTCGGCCAGGACCTCCTCGACGGCCCGCACGCGCGCCTCGTGCCAGTCGGCGACCGCCGCGCGGTAGTCGGCTGGGTCGTCGCGGTCGCGTTCCGGGTCCGCCACGGCCACCAGCGGCACCCCGTGGGCCTCGCACACCGCACGGCGCAGGTCGAACAACCCGTCGTCCCGCCGCTTGCGCGCCGCCACCGCGTAGTCGCACCCGCGCAGCGCGGCGGAGGCCTCCGGGGTGAGCTGGTCGGGGCCCATCCCGATGCCGACGATGCGGACCCTCATTCGGAGCGTTCCTCGATGTCGCCCTCGACCTCCAGGTACACCTCCGACAGCGCCTGCAGCGTCTCCTGGTCCGGCTCGGCCCACAGACCGCGCCGCGCCGCCTCGTGCAGCCGCTCGACGATGCCGTTGAGCGCCCACGGGTTGGAGCGGCGCATGAACGCCTGAGTCTCCTCGTCGAGCACGTACTCCGCGGCGAGCTTCTCGTACATCCAGTCGTGCACGACCCCGGCCGTCGCGTCGAACCCGAAGAGGTAGTCGACGGTTGCGGCCAGCTCGAAGGCCCCCTTGTACCCGTGGCGGCGCATGGCCCCGATCCAGCGCGGGTTGACCACGCGGGCGCGGAACACTCGTGCGGTCTCGTCGGCCAGGGGCCGGGTGCGCACCGCGTCGGGGGTGGTGGAGTCGCCGACGTAGGCCTTGGGTTCGGCGCCCGAAAGCGCGCGCACGGTCGCGATCATGCCGCCGTGGTACTGGAAGTAGTCGTCGGAGTCGGCGATGTCGTGCTCGGCGCTGTCGACGTTCTTCGCGGCGACCTTGATGCGCCGGTAGTTGGTCCGCATGTCGTCGGCGGCCGGAACCCCGTCGAGGCCGCGCCCGTAGGCGTAACCGCCCCAGGCCGTGTACACCTCGGCGAGGTCGCGGTCGTCGCGCCAGTTCCCGGACTCCACGAGCTGCAGGATCCCGGCGCCGTAGGATCCGGGCGCGGAACCGAAGATCCGGGTGGTGGCGCGTCGGTGGTCGCCGTGGTCGGCCAGGTCCGCGCGGGTGTGGGCGCGCACGTAGTTGTCCTCGTCGGCTTCGTCGAGGTCGGCGACCAGTGCCACAGCGTCGTCGAGCATGGCGACCACGTGCGGGAAGGCGTCGCGGAAGAACCCGGAGATGCGCACGGTCACGTCGATGCGCGGGCGCCCCAGCTCCTCCAACGGGATCACGTCGAGCTTGCTGACCCGGCGGGAGGCCTCGTCCCACTCCGGGCGGACACCGAGCAGGGACAGGACCTCGGCCACGTCGTCGCCGGAGGTGCGCATCGCCGAGGTGCCCCACACCGACAGGCCCACGGACCCGGGGTAGGTGCCGGTCTCCTCCATGTGGCGGCGCAACAGGGAGTCGGCCATCGCCTGGCCGGTCTCCCAGGCCAGGCGGGAGGGCACGGCGCGCGGGTCGACCGTGTAGAAGTTCCGGCCGGTCGGGAGCACGTTGACCAGCCCGCGCAGGGGGGAGCCCGAGGGGCCGGCCGGCACGAACCCGCCGGTGAGGGCGTGCGTGAGGTGGTCGAGTTCGTCTGTGGTGCGGGCGAGGCGCGGCACGACCTGGTCGGCGGCGAACTCCAGGACCCGGCGCACGTCGGGGTCCTCGTGCAGGTCGGCCACGGCGGAGCGGTCCCAGCCGGCGGCCTCCATCCCTTCGACCAGTGCGCGGGCCTGGGCCTCGACCTCGTCGACCTCGTTGGTGGGGGCCTCTCCCTTCAGGCCCAGGGCCGAGCGCAGGCCGGGCACGGCGGCGCCGACCCCGCCCCAGACCTGCGCAGCGCGCAGGACGGCCATGGTGAGGTTGACGCGGGGTTCGCCCTCCGGAGGCTCGCCGAGCACGTGCAGGCCGTCGCGGATCTGGGTGTCCTTGATCTCGCACAGCCAGCCGTCGACGTGGAGCAGGAAGTCGTCGAACTCCTCGTCGTCGGGGCGCTCCTCGAGCCCGAGGTCGCGGTGCATCTCCGCGGCGCGCATGAGCGACCAGATCTCAGCCCGGATGGCGGGGAGCTTGGCCGGGTCCATGGCGGCGATGTTGGCGTGCTCGTCGAGGAGCTGCTCCAGGCGGGCGATGTCGCCGTAGCTCTCGGCGCGGGCCATGGGCGGGACGAGGTGGTCCACGACGGTGGCGTGCGCGCGACGCTTGGCCTGGGCACCCTCGCCCGGGTCGTTGACCAGGAACGGGTAGATGAGCGGCAGGTTCCCGAGCACCGCGTCGGGGCCGCAGGCGGCGGACAGAGCGGCATCCTTGCCGGGCAGCCACTCCAGCGACCCGTGTTTGCCGAGGTGGACGACGGCGTCGGCGCCGAACCCGTGCTCCAGCCACCGGTACGCGGCCATGTAGTGGTGGCTCGGCGCGAGTTCGGGATCGTGGTAGATCGCGATGGGGTTCTCGCCGAAGCCGCGCGGGGGCTGGACCAGGACCACGACGTTGCCCGCCCGGAGCGCGGCCAAGACGAGTTCGCCCTCGTCGTTGACGTAGAGCTTGCCGGGGGCCGGACCCCAGGTCTCGGCCATGGCGTCCTTGAGGGAGGCCGGGAGGCCCTCGGTCCAGGCGGCGTACTGCTCGGGGGCGATGCGTACCTGGGCCTCGGTCATCTGTGCCGTGGTCAACCAGTCCTCGTCCTGGCCGCCGGCCTCGATGAGGCTGTGGATGAGGGCGTCGCCTGCCTCGGTCTCGTCCGGCAGGTCCAGGCCGGGCAGGGCGTCGGGCTCGCCCAGGTCGTAGCCGTCCTCGCGGAGCCGCCGCAACAGGCGCACCAGGGAGCGGGGGGTGTCGAGACCGACCGCGTTGCCGATGCGGGAGTGCTTGGTGGGGTAGGCCGAGAGCACGACGGCAAGGCGCTTCTCGGAGGCCGGGACCTGGTGCAGGCGGGCGTGGGAGGCGGCGATCCCGGCCAGGCGGGCGCAGCGCTCCAGGTCGGCGGTGTAGCGGGGCAGGCCGTCCTCGTCGATCTCCTTGAAGGAGAACGGCACGGTGATGATGCGCCCGTCGAACTCGGGGATCGCGATCTGGGTGGCGGAGTCGAGCGGGCTGACGCCCTCGGCGGCCTCTTCCCAGTCGGCGCGGGAGCTGGTCAGGCACAGGCCCTGCAGGACCGGGATGTCGAGGGCGGCGATACGTTCCACGTCCCAGGCCTCGTCGTCCTCACCCGCGCTCGCGGACGCGGGGACACTGCCGCCGGCGGCCAGGACGGTGACGATGAGGAGGTCGAAGTCGCGCAACGCCTCGAACAGGTCGTCGGGGGCCGAACGCAGCGACCCGGCGAAGACCGGCACACCGACGGCGCGGCCCGTGGCGTCGACGGCGTCGGCGAGGGCGTGGGCGAAGGCGGTGTTCCCGCCGGCCTCGTGGGCGCGGTAGTAGAGGATGCCGACCTTGGGAAGCGACGGGTCCTGTGGGACCTCGCGCTCGGCCAGGCCCCACAGGGGCACGTGCTGCGGCGGTTCGAACCCCTCGCCGGTCAGCAGCACGGTGTCGGACAGGAACGCGTGCAGGCGGTCGAGGTTGGTGGGTCCGCCCTCGGCCAGGTACCGGTGGGCGTCGGTAACCACACCCATGGGAACCGTGGAGCGCTCCATGAGTTCGGCGCTGGGCTGCTGTTCACCGCTGAGCACCACGAGCGGGGTGCCGCGCTCGCGGACCGCGGCCAGGCCCGACCACAGGTCGTGCGGGGATCCCAGCATCCGGACCACGACGAGGTCGGCGCCCTCGACGGCTTCGGTGAGTTCGGTGTCGGTGGCACGCGAGGGGTTGGCCCACACGTACGCGGAGCCACTGGCCCGCGCAGAGAGCAGATCGGTGTCGGACGTGGAAAGCAGCGCGATCCGTACCGTCATGGCCGGAATTCCTCCCCAGGGGTTCTCGCCCCGTCGATGGTCGGACCGCTCGTGGACAGTGTCTGACTTGCACCTGGTGGGAGGTGTCACAGTGGCGGAACCGTCCCGGACTCGCACCGGGTTCCTGTGCCACGAACGAGGAGCTCACACACTAACGGGCGCCGCGAGCCGACTCGCGACGGGCCTCCCCTTTCCAGGGCCGCCGACCGCAGGAACGTACGGCGAGCGGCACTCCGTTCGAGAGGCGCACAGCGCGGTCATGTAGTGGGCTCGTGCCCCGGGAGCGGTCGGGAGCCCGGTTGCTCCGGATCCCGGCGGCGCAGGAACCGGACGACGGGGCGCTCACCGTCGGTGGTGACCTCGGCCCGGACCCCGTAGACCTCTCCTATGAGCTCGGGTGTCAGCACCTGGCCCGGCGACCCCTCCGCCACCGCCCGACCGGCTCGGAGCACGACGAGCCGGTCGCAGTACATCGCGGCCAGGTTGAGGTCGTGCAGCGCGATCACCGTGGTCACGGGCAGGCTCACGGCCAGCTCCAACAGGTCGAGCTGGTACTGGATGTCGAGATGGTTGGTGGGTTCGTCGAGCAGGAGCTCACTGGGTTCCTGAGCCAGGGCCCGGGCGATCTGGACCCTTTGGCGCTCCCCACCGGAGAGGGTGTGCCAGGACTGCTCGGCACGGTCGGTGAGCCCGGTGCGTTCCAGGGCCGTGTCGACCGCGCGCAGGTCGTCGGTGGAGACCGGGGTCCAGGCGCGGCGGCGCGGGATACGCCCCAAGGCGACGACGTCGCGCACGGTCATCTCGGTCTGGGTGTGGGAGTTCTGCTGGACCACGGCCACACGCCGGGCCACCGCCCGGCGGCCGATGCGCGGCAACGGGTCCCCGTCGAGGGTGACCGTCCCGGCGGTGGGTCCGAGAACCCCCGCGAGGAGCCGGAGCAGGGTGGACTTGCCGGATCCGTTGGGGCCCAGCAGTCCGACCGTCTCACCGGGGCGCGGGGCGAGGGTGACCCCGTCGAGCACGATGCGGTCGGCGATCCGGTGCACCACACCGTCGGCGCGCAGGTGGCCGCCCCCGGAACCGGCCTCGGGAGGACCGTTGCCGGACCATCCGTGGCCGGGGGAACTGGATCCGGACGATCTCACGTCTGCCTCCTCGAGCGGTACAGAACGGCGATGAAGGCGGGCACGCCGACGAGCGAGGTGACCACACCCACAGGGATCTCCTGCGGGTCCAGGACGGTACGGGCCAGCGTGTCCACCCACACCAGGAACACGGCCCCGATCAGCGCGGTCACCGGAAGCAGCCGGGCATGCATCGACCCGGTCAGGATCCGGGTGGCGTGCGGCAGGATCAGCCCCACGAACCCGACCGCGCCCACGCTGCTCACGAGTGCGGCGGTGAGCAGGGCCGTCGCGGTCAGCAGCAGCACACGCGCCCGCGCCACACGCACGCCGAGCGAGGCCGCGGCCTCCTCCCCGAAAGCGAACGCGTCCAAGGTGGTGGTGTGGGCCAGGCACACGGCCAGCACGACCACCAGGACCCCCGCGCACAGAACCACATCGGCCCAGCCCACGTTGCTGAAGGAACCCAGCAGCCAGAAGAGCACGCCCTGCGTGGTCTCGGCGTCGGCCGACATGAGCACGATGAAGGAGGTCAGGGCCGAGAAGAGCTGCATGGCAGCGACCCCGGACAGCACGACCCGGTCCATGGTCCCGCCGAGGGTGTGGCTGAGCAGCATGACCATCCCGAAGGAGAGCAGCGCACCGAGGAACGCCCCGGCCGACAGGGACAGCACCCCGGCGCCCCAACCGAGCACGATCACCGCGACCGCACCGGTGGAGGCGCCGGACGAGACCCCGAGCACGAAGGGGTCGGCCAGCGGGTTTCGCAGCAGGGACTGCATGACCGCACCGCACAGGGCCAGTCCCGCCCCGCACACCGCGGCGATGAGGGTGCGCGGCATGCGCAGGTCCCACACGATGCCGTCCTGGATGGGGGTCAGAGGGCTCTCGCCGATCCCGAGGCGGGCACCGAGCGAGGACCACACCTCGCCGGGGGTGATGGCCGCGGGGCCGATGGTCACAGTCACCGAGACCGACACCGCCAGCGCGACCAGCCCGCCCACCAGGAGCAGGGTCAGACGGGCGCCTCTCACTGGGCGAGTCCGAGATCCCGAAGTCCGTCGGCCACCTGCTCGACGCCCTCGACGGTCCGGATCGAGGGGTTCATGGCCTGGCCGCTGAGCAGGACGTAGCGCTCCTCCTGCACGGCGGTCAGGTTGCTGGTGGCGGGGTGGTCCTCCAGGAAAGCGATCTTCTCCTCGGCCGACTCGGCGGTTTGGGAGTCGCGCGTGAGGTCGCCGAGCACGATGACGTCGGGGTCGCGGTCGGCGACGGTCTCCCAGTTGATCTGGGGCCACTCCTCATCGGTGTCGTCGAAGGCGTTCTCCGCGCCGATCTCCGCCGTGATGGCCCCGGGCGCACCGCAGCAGCCGGCGAGGAAGGGGGACTCGGAGTTGGCGAACCAGTACATGAGGGAGACGTCGGAGGCGTCGAGTCCCTCGGTCGCGGTGTCCACGCGGCTCTGGAGTTCGCCGACGAGTTCGTCACCGCGATCCTCGGCGTCGAAGAGGTGGGCGAGGTCTTCGATCTCCTCGTACACGGCGTCGAGGATGAGTTCCTCGGACCGGGAACCGTCGCCGCCGCTTTCGTTCTCCTTGCCCCAGGCGCAGTCGGACGGTGCGACGTAGGCGGGCACGCCGAGGTCCTCGAACTGGTCACGGGTGGCGACACCGCCCTGGCCGACCGTGGAGACGAACGAGGCGCTGACGAAGTCCGGTTCGGTGTCCAGGACCCGTTCGAAGGAGGGCTGGTCCTCGGCCAGGCGAGGGACCGCATCGGCCGCCTCTTCCAGGCCGTCCATGACCGGGTCGGTCCAGGTGGCGCTGCCGACGATGCGGTCCTCCAAGCCAAGGGAGAGGAGGATCTCGGTGCTGCCCTGGTTGAGGGAGACGGCCCGTTCCGGCGGCGCCTCGGCGGTGACCTCGTGGCCGCAGTTGTCGAGAGTCCGCGGGTAGCCGGCCGCATCGGCTTCGGAGGGGTCGGCCTCGGTCCCGTCGGGGGACGTGCAGGCGGCGAGCAGGAGGGAGGAGGTGAGGAAGAGTGCCATCACCCGGAACGGGGTGCGACGGGACGTGTGGGAGAACGCGTAGCGGGTCGCGAGCTGGGACATGGGTGTGCCTCAGAGGGGTCGGGGCTCGGGCGCGGAGCCTGGTTTCTGATACCTCGTGCACGTGCAACGCAGGTGCCAGCAGGTCTTCGGACTCGGGTTCAACCGGACGGAGCGCCTTCCCAGGCGGCGCCTCCCCGACCCTGCGGTCGAGGCGGCCCTTCCCAGTGGCATTCGTGCTCCGGCCGTCCCCCACACCGCTGCGCGTCAGTTCCGGACTCACACCGGATTCCCTGACCACATCTGTGGTATCGACTGGCCGGGGAAGAGTACCAAGCCACCGGAACCCGGGGAGCCCCGCCCCTCACCAGCCACATCTGCGACGTGCCGACAAACGGATCCGGGCAACACTGAAATCGCTTGAGCTCACCTCACCTGCGACCGCTTGCGAACATCGTGCCGTGACCTTTCGGCGCGTTCGGCTAGCCCTCGGTTGAAGGCGGCATCGACCTACCCGACGTCACACTGGCGGTTGGCGACCAGCCCCGCGAAGGCCGACACCAGTGCGGTCTCGCCCCGGCGCCGCGCACCACACCCCCCGTACTCGGCACTGGCCGGCGGGGGTGGTGTTCGTCAGAAGGTCAGCCTTCCTGCTGCACGAAGCCGCGCGCCGCCGCCACGATGTGCCGGGTCGAGATTCCCGCTGCGTCGAGCGTCTCGGCCGTTTCCCCCGATCCCGGCAGCGTGCGGACGGCAAGGCTCCTGACGGCACACACTGTGCCGCTGGCGGAGAGCGCTTCCATCGTTGCCGCGGCGAGACCGCCCTGGGGGTAGTGGTCCTCCACCACGAGGATCCGGCCGGTCTCCTGTGCGGCCCGCTTGAGCGTCTCCGTATCGACCGGCTTGACGGAGTAGAGATCGATGACGCGGCACGCGATGCCTTCGTCCGCGAGTGTGCGCGCTGCGGACAAGGCCTGGTGCACGGTGACGCCAGCGCCGACGAGCGTCACGTCGTCACTCTGGGAGGAGACGAGGGTTTTGGACCCGCCCACTCCGAAGACCTCGTCATGTGAGTAGAGCACGGGGTAGGCGCCGCGGGTGGTGCGAAGGTACGCAACCCCGGGGAGGGCCAGCATCGACTCGACCAAAGCGGCGGTGGAAGTCGCGTCGGAAGGGTAGAGCACGGTGGACCCGTACACGGCACGGAACGCCGCAAGGTCTTCCAGCGCCATCTGAGACGGCCCGTCCGCGCCGATCTCAACGCCCGCGTGCGAGCCGATCAGGCGGAGGTCCACTCCGCTGATCCCAGCCATGCGGATGAAGTCGTACGCCCGAGTGAGGAAAGCCGCGAACGTCGACGCGAAAGCGACGTATCCGCGAACCGCCGCCCCGACGGCCGTGGCCACCAATTGCTGTTCCGCGATGAAGGCCTCGAAGAAGCGTTCCGGATGCGCCTTGGCGAAGATCTCGGCGTGCGTGGAGTTGCTCACCTCGGCGTCGAGGGCGATGACGCGTGGATGCGCGCCAGCGGCCGTGAGGGCCTCACCGTACGCGCGGCGGGTCGCTACTCGCTCGCCGAGCTCGTAGCGCGGGAGTTCCAGGGGGTGGTCCTTCAGCTCCTCCTCGCTGCGTGTCTGACCGGCGTCGGGCAACGGGCCGCGGACCCGGATGTTTCCGTCCGAGCCGATCTCGGCGAGTGCCCGTTCCGCCATCTCCTCGGGAAGCGGTTTGCCGTGCCATGTCGGGCTGTCCTCGATCTCGGAGAACCCTTTGCCCTTGACCGTCCGAGCGAAAATCGCGCAGGGCCGGTCGCTTTCGTGAGCGGTTGTCAGCGCGGCGTCGATCGCGTCGACGTCGTGTCCGTCCACCACGAGCGCGAGCCACCCGAAAGCCTCCGCGCGCGTCCGGTACGTGTCGAGATCCCACCCCAGCGCCGTCGGCCCGCGCTGGCCCAGCCGGTTGACGTCGACGATGGCCGTGACGTTGCCGATCCCGGCCGTGGAGGCGCGTTCGAACGCCTCCCATACCGAGCCTTCGGTCATTTCGCTGTCACCGCAGAGCACCCAGATGTGGGAAGGGCTCTCATCCAGCCTCGACGCCGCCCACGCAATGCCGACGCCGTACGAAAGTCCTTGGCCCAGTGATCCGGTGGCGACGTCGACCCACGGCAGGACCGGGGTCGGGTGCCCCTGGAGCCGGTGACCGTGCCGACGGTAGGTGGTCATCAACTCTTCGTCGTCGATCACACCGACCGCCTTGTACACCGAGTACAGCAGAGGTGAGGCGTGTCCCTTCGAGAAGATCAAGTGGTCATTGGCGGGAGACCGGGGCGCGTCCCAGTCATAGCGCAGATGACGTGCTACAAGGACTGAAAGGAGGTCGGCGGCCGACATGCTCGATGAGGGGTGACCGCTCCCCGCGCTCGTGGAGCAGCGGATACTGTCCGCCCGGAGCTGGCGGGCGAGGGCCCGCAGGGCTTGGGTATCGGCAAAGTCAGCGTGTGTGCTTCGGGCGGGTTCCTTCGTCATTGCGAGAGCGTGACTGTTCAGGTGTCCCGGAGAAGGATCAGACGGTTTCGGGCATCCAGCACCGGCCCTCGGCCAGGTGGACCAGGGCGTCGAACATACCGATGCCGTGCTTGGCCGCGGTCGCTACATAGGAGC
>NZ_BAAHAR010000051.1:0-65879 GCF_054777395.1 Nocardiopsis oceani | reverse complement strand
TCGCGCACTGGGCATGGACTCACCGCTTCAACACGGCTGGATGGTAAGAGCGGAGTGACGGGAGACTGTCACGCTCCGATCTGTGGGGGCCCGGGGCTGCGATGCCCCGGGCTACCCGACCCGCGCTGGTGGACCCGCCGGCCGAGAAGCTCTGCTTGTGGTCGGCCTCGGAGTCGCTGGCCGGGGTGTTGCACCCCTGGTACCAGGCGCAGGTGGTGTGCCCGAACATCCCCGCATCCCGCACAGCACCCGTGGCGTTGCGCTGGGTACGGCCCACATCCAACACCCGGTCACCCTCAGGGGAGGTGATCATCCGACGCAGCACACTGTGGGGGGCCAGGGCACGGATCGCGGCCATGGAGACCACCTGCCCATCCTGCGTCACCGCCGGACCCGCACCCTCACCCTGGAGGCCCAGGAAGGTGGGCAGAGGCACCATGATGTTGATCATCGCCACCGCGGAACGCTTCCGCCCCGTGCCGCCCTTGCCGCCCTTGCCCTCCCCGGTACCGGCCTCGGCACCCTCAGCGTCCCCGCCCTGGGCACCTTCGGCACCCTCAGCGTCCCCGGTGGGGTTGTGGGCGGAGCGGACCAGGTTCATGAACGCGTCATACATCCGCTCCGAGGCCGACACGTGCAGCCTCTCGGGGTCATAGTCCACCTCGTGGGCCTTGAGCTCACGCTGGATCTCCTCGGCGTGCTCACTCGGACCCCACAGCTCGACCATGAAGGTCGCATCAAAGGTACGCACCAGGCGCGCACCACGCGCATCGAAGGCAGCCTGGTACTGCTCTTCCACCACAGCGGGGTTGTACTGGGCCAACAGCTCCCTACCCAGCCGGGCGATGTGGGAGGTCGACATCGCCGGCTCCTTGGCCTTGGCGGCCACGATCCCGGCCTCCATCATCCGCCGAAACTCCCCGGCATCGGGGTGGCGGCCGGTGTTGCGCGCCTTGACCGCCCGCTCAGCGGCCCGGCACACCGCCACCGCCTCCCCGATCGACAACAACCCAGAGTCCAAGCCTTCCCGGGTGGCGGGAAGCTCCAGGGCGAAGAGCCGGCGGGCCAGCTCGGCGCGCCCGTTGGCCTCAACGGGGACCATCCCCACCGAGTGGATCAGCCAGTTCTGCACCGACCTCTGCCCACCCGCCTCCAACAACGTGCCGGCCGCCTCCAGCTGGGCCAGACGCAGCAGCATCGCCAGCTGGGCCTGCTCCATGTCCTCGCACACCTGCGAGATCACATCCAGGACCTCACCAGCCGCACCCGCCGGAGGCACCTCGCCCATTTCCGAAGCGATCTTTCCCCGGGCAGCACCCATGGCGGCCGCGGCGGGCATATTGCCCGCCGTGTTCCCGCACTGCCCGAAAGAAGAAGTCATACCAATAAGGATATCAAGAAGGGCGCAGAAAGGACCTATCTTGGGGGTGACAAAACACTTACCCGGCCACCCTGACCCGGCTTTCTGTTTCCCAAATAGAAGCCTTCCAGAAAAAGGGGCCCGACCCTGTTCACATTCCCGGGCAAAGCGGGCATATGTACACCAGAATGGTGGTGATCTTGCCCCTGTCTCCACTCTCGACGGCCGAGGGTGGAGACAGGGGCAAGATCATCGGGGTTTTCGCCTCCCGCATTGACCGGCCGTGACACCCGTAACCGGTAGGCTCCGGCGGAGTGGCCCACCCGGCCGAAGGCCGTGCTGTTCGGGGTCCGCCGCACGCCTTGACCGGCCGTGACACCCGACCCGTCAGCGCTCTGGCGGCGTGGCAGGCATCGGCCGCCAGGCCGACAGAATGAGCTTTTCGGGCGAAGCCCGGAATGGCTCGGACCTCAACCACGCGCCCCCTCTTTTCCATAGCCGCCAACCCGCCGTCGGAGCGGAGCGTGTCAAGGTGGAGCGCCTTTGATGCGCGAAGCGCTCGATGGCGACGACCTTGACGCGCGTAGCGGAGACGGCCACAATCGGGCGGCGGGAAAGGAGGGAATCCCAGGCCGAAAGGGAACCTCAACCAAAACAGGGAAAACTCACTCAAAAGAACAGGTTAGGCTTAAAGGGGGCCCCAGTCAAAAAGGCATCCACCTCAGTCACCTCAGCCACCGAAAGCATTGAAGAATGGCCCTGGGTCGGAGCTCTTCCGTGCGTCTTTCGCCACCTGGGGCCGGGTCAGTGCGGTCACTTCGGCCGTCCAGCCCAACCCGTGGGGGCGAAGGTCCGCCATCTCTGCCTGGAGCCCGATCGGCGGCACTACGTTAGTCGGATGACGACACCGACCTGTACCTGTGGCTCCACCAGTTTCGAGGAAGGCTTCATCGACGACGTCGCCCAAGGCAAGGTGCGCTGGGTGGCCGGCGAGATCAACGTCGGCCTGTTCGGAAACGCCCAGCGCATGGGGCGCGAACACCGCTTCATCCGTGCCCTGTGCTGCACCCGGTGCGGACTGCTGCTGATGACCGCCCCCCGCGACGTCTGACCCCCTTCCGACAGCGGCCCCGGAACCCGGCCCGAACACACCCTTCCTCCGCCCGCGCGGACACCGGAACACCCCTCAGGTTGACGTGTGACCGCGAACACGTCCGCATGCGGTCAGGGTGAAATCGCAGGTGAACGATGCGTGGGAGGCGCGGGTCACACCGGGTGCAAGTGAACGACCGACAACGCTATGGGGGAAGTACACATGCGTTCGTTCAGCATCACCGCCAAGGTCTCCGGTGTCGCCGTGGCCACCGCCGCACTCGTCGGCGCGGGCCTGTTCAGTGCCAACGCCGCCGCAGCCGAGGACCGGCCGATCGACCCGGCCGACGCCCCGGAGATCATGGAGCGCCCCTGGCCCGAGCACGGGGTCGGGGACACCCACGCCAACGTCTGGGTCGTCTCCAACTACCTGACCGTCGAGTTCGACGACGACGGTGACCCCTACTGGCCCCACGACCCGACCGAGGAGCTCGACGTGGAGCTGTCCGAGGCGATCGAGCAGTACCAGCAGGACAACGGGATGGGCGACCACGGCCACATCCACGAAGAGATGTGGGGCTACTTCTCCGAGGGCCAGTTCGGGGGCGCGGCCTTCGACTAAGGCCCCGGTGACGGCCGCGACTTCTACACTCAGGGTGACAGCGGCGAGGGTGTGGCGAGCGTCCAGTACATGCTGATCGACCACGGCTACCTGAACGAGGACGAGCCCGACGGACAGTACGGCCCCGTGACCGAGGAGGCCGTGGAGGACTTCCAGGCCAACGAGGTCTGCCCCGAGCTCTCCATCAGCCAGCAGGACTGCGTCGACGGCCTGGCCGGCGCGGTCACCTACCGCGCCCTGGTCACCATCGAGTAGTGCCAGCCGCCGCTCCGGCACAGCAGTTGCAGGCAATGAAGGGGTCTACCATTCGGTGGGCCCCTTTCCGCGCCGCCGCTGGGGTGACCGGGGCGCCTCGCCGATGTCCTCAGAAGGCGCCGAAGAAGAGCCCGAGTGCGGCCGTCACCGCTACGCCGACGACGGGGACGATGACAGTGACGACGCCGATGTCCTTGTAGGACTCACGGTGGGACAGCCCGCAGACCAGCAGCAGAGTGATGATCGCCCCGTTGTGCGGCAACGAGTCCAGCCCCGTCGAGGCCATAGCGGTCGCCCGGTGCATCACCTCCATGCTGATCCCCTGATCCTCGGCGAGCACGCGGAGTTCCTCACCGAAAGTCTCCAGCGAGATCGTCAACCCCCCGGACGCGGATCCTGTGATGGCGGTGATTCCGGAGGTCGACAGGATGGAAGTGATGAGCGCGTTCTCGCTGATCGCGAAGATCCCGTCCCGAATCACCATGAAGGCCGCGAGAGAGGCAATGACCGCGCCGTAACCGATTTCGCTCGCCGTGGTGGCGGCGGGAAGCACCGCGTTCTTCGCACCTTCAGAGATGCCGCTGACCAACTCGCGGATCGAAGCGAACTTCAGGACGAGGATCGAGACGATGCCCACGACCATTCCGGTCGTCACCGACCACAGGCCGGCCACGCTGGTGATGTCGGTGGCGCCGTACGCGTCCTCGGCGAGGTAGCCCGTGTCCATTGCGGGGAGGATCGCGTAGGTCATCAAAGCATTGGTCAGGACCACGACCAGTACGGGGATGAGTCCGAGGACTCCCAGCAGAGCTGTCCCACCGCGCACCGGTTGTGTGGTCTCGGGCCTTTGCTCAGTGAGTGTTGCCTGAGGGCTTGCGCTCCCGCTAGTGGAACCGGTGGCTCCGCCGGGGCTGTTCGGGCCTGTTAGGCCACTTTTGACGGTTCCGGAGCCACCGGTTCTGCGCTCGGCGTCGGTCATGTCGGTGAAAGACTCCCCGGACGCCTGTAGCTTGCCCTTGCGCCAGTTCAGCCACGCCAGGCCGAGGGTGAAGACTACGGCGCCGGCGATAACACTGAGGAACGGGGCAGCGAACGTGTTGGTGCCGAAGTAGAGAGTCGGGATCGTGTTGTGGATCTGTGGCGAACCCGGAAGTGCCGCCGTCGCGAAGGTGAAGATCCCCAGAGCGATGGCCGCCGGCATCAGCCGACGCGGAATGTCGGCCTTCTCGAAAAGAGCCATGGCGATCGGGAAGATGCTGAAGACGACGACCCAGGCGCTCACACCTCCGTAGGTGAGCAGCGCGGTCGCCAGGACGGTAACCAGGATCGCCCTCTTGGCCCCGATGAGCCGGGAAATCCAGTCGGCGAGGTGCTGTGCGAAGCCGCTGAGCGACATGAGCTTTCCGAAGACCGCCCCGGTCAGGAACAGCGGGAAGAAGTTCGTGATGAACCCGCCCATCGCCGGCATGAAGACTTGGGTATAGGTCGCCAGTACCGGCGCTCCCGCGAAGAGGATGGCCACCAGTGCGGCCAGCGGTGCGACCGCGATCACCGAATGTCCCCGATAAGCCAGGGTGATCAAAAGGATAAGTGAAAGAGTGATTCCTGTCAGGCCGAGTGCCATAATTCCTTCATTTCTGCACTGCCTGGTACGGCAGGCCTCAGATTGGGGGGAAATCGAGGGAACGTGTTACATGCCGAGCACGATACGTTTTTCGTGCGATCGCGAGCAGCATGCCATCATTCGGCCCCCGCGGCGCCGTTCAGCCGGGGTGAGGACAACATCGCGATGGTCGATCCTGCCGTCAAGAACAGGGATTTCGCAGGTCCCGCAGAGCCCTTCCTCACAATTGGAAGGAATCCGGTATCCGGCCTCACGCAACGCCTGAAGGACTGTCTTGTCCCGAGGGACCCTCACCTCGCGGGCGGAATTCTCGAGCACGAGGTCGAACCCGTGCTCCTTCTCCGGATCCAGGCGACCGACCGGCGAGGCGAAGTGCTCGACGGTGAAGGCCCCCTCCGGCCAGTCCGCGCTGGCCGTCTCCAGCGCGTCGATCATCCGCTGTGGTCCGCAGGCATAGACATGCAGGGCTCCGGACCTTGCCTCCGTGTCGACCGAGCCCAGCAGCCCCGCCAGGTCGGCACGGCCGCCGTCGTCCGCGCAGTGGACATGAACGCGGTCTCCGTGCTCGGCCTGCAGCTCCTGCAGGAACGCCATGCTTTCCCGCCGCCGGCCCAGGTAGTGGAGTTCGTAGGGGACGCCTTGCTCGCAGGCCCAGTCGGCCATCGCCCGGATGGGGGTGATGCCGATGCCTCCGGCGATGAGGAGGAGCCGTGCAGGGGCATCGGGGAGGCGGAAGTGGTTCCGGGGTCCGCGGACGGCGATGACATCGCCCTCGGAGAGGGTCTCGTGTACCCAGCGGGAGCCGCCTCGGGACCCCTCTTCAAGCCGGACCGCGATCTCGTACCACTGCGGGCGGCCGGTGCGCACGGGGCATCCGCCTTCGGAGGGCCCGGCATCGCGCGGGCCGCACAGCGAGTACTGACGAACCAACCCGGTATCCCCGCAAGCGATGCTCACGTGGGCACCCGGTGTGAATCGCGGCAACGGGGACCCGTCAGCACTCGACAGCCGAATGTGCCGTACTCCGTCCGCCACGTCAGTGATGCGGTCGACGCGCATCGGCCGGCTCTGGTGCCCTTCCGTGGGCTCTCCGATATTGAGCTCGAGCTTCGGGTCGAGGACACGGGGATCCCTCCGCTCGGGGTTCTCCTCGGGGTTCCACTCCACCCACAGGTGCTCCGGCCCACGAAACGACGTGTTCGGCACATACGTGAACTCTTGGTCGGCCAGCCGCATGTGCGGAATCCTTTTGGTGAGCTCCTCGAGGAAGACCTGCATCTCCATCCGGGCCAGGTTCTTCCCCAAGCACTGGTGCGCCCCGTATCCGAAGGTCAGGTGCTCGTTCGACTCGTCACGGTAAATGTCGACCAACGCTGGATCCTCGAACCGACGCGGATCATGGTTTCCCGAGGACGAAACCATCAGGATCCGCGATCCCTCAGGAACCTCGACGCCTCCCACGACCGTGTCGCGAGTCGTGATGCGACGCCAGGCCGCCTGCGAGCCGTTGTGGCGTAGGCACTCCTCCGCCGCGTTCGGTATCAGCGACGGGTTCTGGCAGATCTCCTTCCAGGTGTGCCGGTTTTCCAACAGGAGCTTCACCGCGTTCGCGGTCGCGTTGGCGGTGGTTTCGTGCGCCGCGACGATCCCCGCCATCATCATCGAATGCAGGTAGGAATCGGTGACGACGTCCGGCATCTCCTTCTGCATGCGAACGCCGTACTGCATCCAGCCGTCCTCATCGGGATGACGGCGCATGTGCTCCAGAACCCGACCGGAGTACTGCCAGAAATTTCCGACGGCGTGGGCGACCGCGATCTGCTCCTTCGGCTCCGGCCGCCCCCAGGTGTTGACCGTGTGGGCGATCGAGTAGCGGCGGAGCGTCGGCCTGTCCTTGTCGGGGACGCCGAGAAAGTCCAAGGCGACCGTGAGGGGGATCTCCCAGAACATCTGGTCGACCAGGTCCGCCTTGCCGTCGTCGATGAACGCGTCGACGTACTCACGAGTCAGGCTGCGAACCATCGACTCGCGCTGGGCGAGATGCTCGGTGTCGAAGGGCCCCATCAGCGCCCGTCGACGAGCCATATGGTCCGGCTCGTCCTCGTTGACCAGCGTCCGCTTCATGCCGTAGTCGTACGAGGCCAGCACATCGTTGGCCGCATCGGACGTGGGAGTGATCTTCTCCAGCGCCACCGACGGTGAGAAGGTCTCGTTGTCGCGGAAGATCGCCTTGATGTCCTCGTACCGCGTGACCACCCAGTAGCCCAGTCGGGGGCTGTAGAAGACGGGCTCCTCTTCCCGTGACCAGGCGACGTACGCCGGGGGATCCTGCTGGTAGCTGTCACTGAACGGATCGAACGCGGCAGCCCGCTCCGAAGTGAGGGGACAGCTGGAAGGCACCCCTGCACGCCCTGCGTCGGCTTCTCGCTGGACAGAGCCCATGCCCGCACCTTGTCTTCCACGTATCGCGCATCACTTCACATTTATCGCACAACGTAGCGTGGATCACATTCGGCGCACAAGGGGTGGAGGGCGTCCGGTCGACCGCCGGCCACAGCAACACCCCTGGTAGGGCGGTTGCGTGGGCGAGCGATCGGGGTCTGACGCGGGTGGACCGCAGGTGTTCGGAGGAGGGGCGCGCCGGCGTGTGGTTCGGCGGGCAGCTCGATCGCCGCGGTCGGTGGGAACACACGCGGATTGGCGCCGCGGGCCGACCGGGCCGTCGACGGCGGCGCAGGACGCGGGTGACTGGCGGGCCGGCCGGCCCCTAGAACCCGCCCCCAGGCGCACCGGGGCCCTCCCCGTGTGGGGGGCTCGATCGGCCGCACGTTGTGCGCCGAGACCGGTCAGCGCGTTATCCGAGTGCCGATCAGGATTTCGTCAGCATTTTTCGCAGGGTGTTACGCACTCCGTCGAGATGAGGGAGGATATCTTCGGACCGGAGGTCCTGCAGCCCTCCGAGGCGAATAACACCAACGGACGCTTCGACCTGAAGGGTCTCGAAGTCCCCGAGGCCGACTGCCATCCCCGCAGCTCCCGGCTGGTTCTCGCCGGAGGTCACGGAGTAACCGCGCTTGCGGGCGGTTTCGACAGCGGGGGGTTCCCCCGGCCGTGCCGGCCGCTGCGCAAGGATTGCTATACCGTCCGCCCCTCTTTGCAAGGGGTGGCGAAAACCAACCTGGAACCGGATGCCCAGAGACTCGATCGCGACGGGCTCCGCGACAGCCAGTGCCAGCGCCTGCCCCGCGTCCTCGACTGCGATGAATGCCGTCATTCCCACCTCGTTTGCGAGGTCCTGAATAATCGGCTGGGATACGACACGGAACTGGGACATGAACCTGTGGCTGACCGCAAGAATACCGGAGCCGAGGCGATAACAGCCGTCAGTCCCCCTCTGTGCGAACTGGCGGCTTTCCAGTGTCTCGAGGATGCGATACGCGGCTGCCCGGTGGATATCGAGAGCGTTGGCAAGGTCCTGAACGGTTATCCCATTACTGGCGCGTGAGATGACGTTGATGGCTTCCAGTCCCCGGTCCAGGGTTCTCAACATTGCCATGCGTGCACCTTGCCAGTTCCGGAAAATAAGTCTGATAAAGATCATACACTCCCGCCGAGAACAAAGGCCCGAAGGGTGTACGGAACCAACGGACTTTATGCTCCAGCCGGACTTGGTCGTGTTGCTGGTGCGTGCTCGGCACCACAAGCACTGACTCCGGAGCGCGGATACGCTTGCCTGCCGCTAGGGAGGCCGGGTTCCGCCAAGGCGCGGGCTTCGTGGATCAGACCAACGCTTGCGGTCGAGGTCGAGGCAACGGTGACCTCTACCAGCCCCCGAGCCGACCGTGGAGTTCCGGGGGGTGGGGGCGGGCCGGGGCCGTGCGGGCGGACTTCTGCGGGTGACCGCCCCTGGCAGAGGCATTGACCTAAATTAAAGTTCAGGTTTTAGGTTTTGCTCATGGACATCACAGGAAATCCGAAACCCGAGAGTGAGCCGACGCGGATCTTCGACGCGGCCACGGGCTACGGCCCGGTCACCAACCTCCTCGCCGCAGGAGATCCCGATATCCACTGGATCGACGACCGCTGGTGGATGTTCTTCGGTGCCGCGCACACCGACGAGAAAGTCAACCTGTTCAGCGCGACCCTCCCGCCGGGCGCCCCTGTGACCAGTGCAGACTGGACGATCACCACCGACCCGGCCTACCCTGCCCGCGCGCTCCCGCTGATCGAGCACACCGAACCCGGGCGCTGGAACGAATGGATGCACACACCCAGCTACGTGCGCGGCACCGATCCCCACACGGGCGCCACCGCGGAACGCGTCTACTACACGGCCAGCCGCGCCCGCACGCGCTACGGCGAGGGTATGGACCGCGAGCTCGCCATCGGTGTACTGGAACGCACGGCCACCGGCTGGATTGCCCGGGACGAGCCGCTCATCACCGGCACACCCGAGCGGCCCGACGTCCTCGAGCCGAAGGCCGGTTTCTGGGAGGGACGGTGGCGCATCTGGTACGTGACCACGCCCAAGGAGATCGATAGGGGCGTTCAACCGGACAGTCGTATCGAATACGTCGACAGCGACGACGGTCTCACGGATTGGAGTACGCCAACGGTGGTCCTCGACGACGACCTGCACCACCACGACGCCGTCGTCGCACGCACCGGGGACCGGTACGCCATGGTGGTCGCCAGCGCTCCGAACATGTATGACGAACACGGTTATCCGCCGCAGGGGCTGTGGGCGCTGACCGCGGGCCGCCCTTCCGGACGGCGCGGCGACTGGAGTGCTGAGCCGAAGCAGATCCTCTCCGGCGACAGCGCTCCGGAGTGGTACGCAGGAGCCATCTATGCGCCGGCAGCGGTCGCGGGCGACGACGGCATGCTCCACGTGTTCTTTACCGCCGCCCGCAAGCCCGACCCTGAGCCGTACGTGCTCTCGATCGGCCGCCTCGACATCCCCGGCGGTGAACTGCCCGCTTGAGCATCCCTTCCCTGGCGCCTCAGGGGGTGGCTTCGGCCTGACCGCCGGGGCGCCGGGCCGCGTCGGCGGTCCGTACGCGGATCTTCGAGGGTGGCCTACACCGTGTTCGAACAGGGCGAACACGGAAGTCCCGCCGCGTTCGACGTCGTCATCGGTGACTTCGCCGGGGCCCTCCGGCGCTGCGGGCTGTCACCCGGGCTCGCCGCTGCCGCCGAGACCAGCGACTACGACGACGCGCTACGCGCCTCCCACCAAGACGGTGTGGACCGCATCGACGCCGAGATCGGCACCCCGGTACTGGCGATCACCACGTCGCAGGGCGCCCAGCGATCCTGCTTCGGACCCGTCCTCACTGCGGTGCCCGCGTACGAGGACGCGATCCGGCTGTGGGAGGGCACCCTCGCCACGGCCGCGACCCCGCACTTCCGGGAGCTCAAGTGCTGACGCGCCACCGCCCCGCGGGGCGGTGGCGGTTCACTCCGGGGCGGGCAGGGCGTCGGCGCGCACCATCACGCAGTCGAACTCCAGCACCCGGCCGGTGGCGTCCTCACGGGTCACCGGGTACATGCCGGTGACCTCGAACCCGTCCGCCTCGTAGGTGCGGATCGACTCGTCCATGCGGGGCATGCCCTCGTAGATCTGCATGAGGGCCACCTCGGACTGCATCCCCACGAACTCCCTGATCCGCTCGCCCGCGCCCGTGTAGGCCTCGAGGTCGAAGCCCTGGGTGTCGAGCTTCAGGTAGGGGCGGGGGTTCTCGATCCCGGCGAGGGCCTCGTCCAGGAGCCTGTCGAGGCGGCGGAGGGTGATCTTCTGGCTCTCGGTCTTCTTGAAGCGCTTATAGCGGGTGTTGCCGAAATCGGTGGGGTCCAGCAGCGAACTCATGGACCCCTGCACGACGTTGATGGTGTCCGTGCAGTCCTCCCGCCCCAGGGCGATCGGGTGGACGTGCCAGTCGGGGTCGTTCTCGGCGACCTGCCGCAGCTTGTCGGCCATGGCCTCGACCGGTTCGAAGGAGACGATGCGGCCCTCGTAGCCGTGCGCGCGCAGCTGTTTGCCGTACTGGCCGACGTTGGCGCCGACGTCGAAGACGCAGTTCACTCCGGCGTGGCGGATCAGCGAGGCGATGTGCCGGGCGCCCAGGTAGTTCTGCGCCCGCTTGTGCATCGCCAGCTCGTCCTCCACCGACAGGTCGGTGTCCACGGAGAGCGTCGCCCCGGGGCCGAAGGGCACGCGTTCTCGGTCGCCGGTCGCCTTGCGGGGGCGGCGGGGGGTATCGCCTCTGGCGACCTTCCAGGACCGGTTGCCGGCCGCTGTCACCCGGTAGTCGCCGCGGCGTTCGAGGACGACCGCGCCGGGGCCGAGGTCGTGCACGTTGATGTTGAACTTGGTGAGTACCTGGAGCAGGCGTCGCCGTAGCGTGGGCATGTTCCCAACGTAGTAGTGAGTGTCTGTCTCGCAACAGGTTTGGGGAGATCCGATCGCGGATCTGCACGGTTTTCTCGGCGGACCCGTCGGCTTCGGCCCTCTGCGCGTGGGGATCCGGCCCATTACGCGTGGGAAAGGGCGAGCTCGAGGGGTTCTGGGGTACGGGCGGGTTCCAGGGCTTCGACGAGCAACCGGCCGTAACGGATCTTGCGCCCGCTGGTCGTGCCCAGGAAACGGCGGAGCTGCTGGTCGTCCGGGCGGCCGCGCTGCGCGGGCTGGTTCCGGAACGTGTGCAGGGCGCGCGACTCGTCCTGGTCCGCAACCACCTGTTCAACCCCCTGGATACCGAGCGCGCGGATGAGTTCGTCCTCCAGGTCTGCGACGCACACGTGGAACCCTTGAGGTTCCAGTTCGGAGCCGAGGCCGGAACGGGCGAGGGCGCGGCGGACATGGTGCTCCTCGCCGACGTCGCACAGGCCGGCGAGGCGCAGCCCTCGCCCGTGGGGACCGAGGCGTTCCACGAAGCGGTTGATGTTGGTAGCCCCGCCCATGGACACGATCACCGTGCGCCGTGCGTCCAGGTCAAGGCTCGTCCGGGCGGCGAGCGCCGCCAGTGCGGCCCGGTCGCTGTCGCCCTCCACCAAGATCGCGGTTCGTGCGCCGTCCAGTCCTCTCACGCTGTCACTCTACGGTCGGCCTGGCCGCGGCCAAAGAGGATTTCCCGGGCGCCGACATGCCCAGGGGCTCGTGCGCACGGTCCTCCCGATCGCGCCCGTCGAGCGTAGGCTGCTCCGGGGAACCGTAATCCGCCCGGTCGCGGCTCCGGGCAGGGCGAGGAGGACTGACATGCGGATGGTCTGCGTACTCGACACCAACGACCTGGACACGCTGGCGACGTTCTGGTCGGCGGCACTGTCGTTCGAGCGCGAGGCGGGGGAGCACCCCACGTACCGGGCGCTCCGGGACCCGGAGGGGCGCCGCCCGGACCTCATCCTCCAGTGGGTGCCCGAACCGCGGCCCGGGAAGAACCGGATGCACTTGGACCTGCTCGTCTCCGACCAGGCGGCGGAGGCCGAGCGGCTGGTCGGTCTGGGCGCCCGGATCCTGACCACGGCCTTTGAGGAGGACGGCCATGTGCTGTCGGTGCTCGCCGACCCGGAGGGCAACGAGTTCTGCGTGGTCCAGCCTCCCGAGGGCGTCCCGGAGGCCTGAGGGCGGGCCCCGGAACCGGGTGCCCGAAGAAACAAGGCGCCCCTGAGGAACTG
Organism: Nocardiopsis oceani; assembly: GCF_054777395.1. Taxonomy (NCBI): domain Bacteria; kingdom Bacillati; phylum Actinomycetota; class Actinomycetes; order Streptosporangiales; family Nocardiopsidaceae; genus Nocardiopsis; species Nocardiopsis oceani. The sequence goes on along the minus strand of NZ_BAAHAR010000051.1, from coordinate 53,249 downwards.
ACCCGCCTCAGGCACCCCGCTTCAGTGGTCCGTGCGTCGGGGGACGACGTCCTGGAAGCGGACGTGTTCCCGACAGGTGGGGCAGACGGGTGGGGAGGCCTGTGCCATGGGGTGTTCGCGGCCGTCGGGTCCGCGGTGGTGCAGAACGGCGGGCGGCTCGTCGAACAGCCACTTGTCGCCCCAGGAGAACAGGGCGAACAGGACCGGGGCCAGGTCCCGCCCGGCCTTGGTCAGGTGGTACTCGTACCGTGCCGGGCGCTCCTGGTAGGCCTCGCGCCGGACGATATTGGCCTCCTGCAGGGCGCGCAGGCGGGCTGTGAGGCGGTCTCGGGGCGCTCCGGTGTTGCGGGCGATCGCGTCGAACCGGCGGACGCCGAAGAGGAGTTCGCGGACGACGAGCAGGGACCACTTCTCACCCACGAGCTGCAGGGCGGCCGCCGCGGAACAGGGCCGTCCGGGGACGGTGACGGCCGGTGGTGGTTGCTGCGTGCCCTCGGGATGCTGCATGCCTCCAGCATGGCACGGGGGCAATAGTTTGGAAATCAAACTCACCCTGTAGTGTGCCCGGTATGGAGAACCAGAACACTGCCGCAGCGGAGTCGTGGGGCGAACCGCGCAGCAAGACGATCACCTGGAACGACCCCAAGCTCACGGTGGACGGCCGCGAAGGCCTCACCGGGCTCGAGCACATGGAGGCCCTCCTGCGCGGCGAGATCCCCGGGGCGCCCATCGCATCCCTCATGGACTTCACGCTCACTGAGGTCAGCGAGGGCCGGACGCGCTTCGAGGGCACACCGGACGAGTCCGCCTGCAACCCGATGGGCGCCGTACACGGCGGCCTGATGTGCACCCTGCTCGACTCCGCGGTGGGCTGCGCCGTGCAGACCACCCTCCTGGCCGGCGTGGGCTACACGTCGGTGGAGATCAAGGTCAACTACCTGCGGCCGGTGTTCGCTGGTACGCCCCTGGCCGCCAAGGGCTGGGTGACCAAGCCCGGCCGCCGCGTGGCCTTTGCCGAAGGGGAGATCCGCGACGCCGCGGGCAAGGTGGTCGCCACCGCGTCGTCCACCTGCCTGGTCTTCGAGATGTGAGTCCCGCCCGAAACCTTGACGCCGAGCGGCTCAATACCTGGCCACGCGCGGTTTCCACAGGGTGGCCCGTTCCACCACGTAGGCCTCCAAGTTGGTGACGCTCGCGCCACAGTCCGCCTTGCGCTCGGTGGCGACCAATGCGGAGGCGATGAGTTCGGCCCGGTGGCTGGCCTCGTCCTCGGTGTCACCGACCGGGATCACCTGGCGCACGTGGTGGCACCGGGCACGGCCGTCGGTGTGCACGAGGCCGACCACGTACGTGCGCTTCCACCTGCGGTGAGCGGCCTCGCGAGGTATCACGTAGCGGAAGCGGCACCGGACCCGGCTGCCGCCGGGCAGGTCCGCCTCGGCTTGGTAGGTGATGGACCACCAGTTCTCGGCCACCTGGACGACGGGTACCTGCCTGGCCCGGGCCCAGGCCTTCAGGGCCGACCGGTCCTCGGCCTCGATGGTGGCGGCGTCGCCCACGGCGCCCCCCAGACAGTTGAACGGACCCCGGGCACACCCCCTTGAACAGCCCGGGGCTCTGACATTGGATCACGCTAAGTGAGGCTTCGCGTTCAAGGGGTACAGAATGTAACCAGTCCCGGTGTTCCGGTCAGGACAGCAGTCCGATCTGCGCGGACAGGTCACTCGCGCGGCGTCGGCGCCGCGACTCGCGTGACTCCAGCTCCTCCATCACCATCCGGCGGGCGAAACCGTTGTACCGAACCGTCTCCGGGGCGGCTTCGTGCGCTTCTTCCAGCACGAGCAACGCCTCCTCCGGGTGGCCCGCCAAGTAGCAGGCGCGTGCCTGTTCGATCCGGTGCCGCGCCCTGCGCGGCCGGGACGGGATCGCCTCGGCCGGTGCCCTTTCGGCCTGCCTTATCCCTTCGCCGCCGTTGCGCAGCTCCACGGCCACGGTCACCGCGTGCGCCCCCATGACCGGCCGGGAGAACGAGGTCATCGGATGGTAGTACGCAGCTGGTAGCCGCTCGGCCGCTCGGCGTGCGGTGTCCCAGTGCCGCCACGCCGAACCCGCCTCCCCGCGCCGCGCCGCCGTGTAGCCCGCCTCGAACCGCAGTGCGCCCCAGACCGCCAACACACGGCGGTGCCCGTCCGGTAGGTGCCGGACGAGGTGGCGGCTGGCGTCTTCGGTGACCGCGTCGGCGGCCTCCCAGTCGCCCGCGTCCCGGTGCGCCTGAGCCAGGAGCCAGGAGGCCACCCCCAGGGCGTGCGGGTCTCCGGCCTCCTGCGCGGCGACCATGCCGCGTTCGGCCACCCGCCACAGCAGGCTCTGCGCGGGTTGGTAGGCGATGAAGAACTGCGCCAGCGAACACACCTCCGACAGCACCGACTGCGCCTCCGCCCGCGCGGCCGCGCTCTCGGCCTGCCGAACCGCCCCTTGCGCGTCCTGGAACAGCACGGGGAGCAGCCGGCCCACCACCTCCCGGTGGTTGGGCGCGGAGTGCCGGGCTTTCCAGGCACGGGCCAGCCGGGCACGCAGGTGCGCCGGGGGAGGGGCGGGCCGGTCGTCGTCGACCGGCAGGGCGTTCACCGCGTCGCGCACCCGTGGCAGCAGGGCGTGTCCCGGTCCGCTGAACAGTTCCACGGGCACCGACTGCTCACCGGTGAGGTCGGCGAGGTCGCGGATGCGCAGTGCTTCGACCAGCCGGAGCAGGATCGGGAGTTTGGGTGTGCCGAGTCGGCCGGTCTCCACGGCCTTGACCCACGAGGCCGAACGGCCCACCAGGCCGCCCAGAACCTCGCGCGTCATGCCGCGCCTGGTGCGGTTCATCTTGAGGCGGGTACCGAACGGGACCTGGATCTCGTGCGGGTCCGGGGTGCCGTGCACGGACATCGTGCTGTCCTTCCCTGGGGGAGTGCGGAGTCCAGGCTACGAGGGCGCTTCCGCGCACAGGAGGGAAACCGCGCAACCAGTGCGGCGGCCCAGCGCGCCCGGGGGCGGACGCGCCGGAGCCCTCGGGGCTCGCGCTCCGAGGGCTCCCTGTCTCCACGTGTCTCTGTGCCTCTGCCTCTCCGTGCTTCCGCGGAGCCGCAGCGCCGTGCGCCGGGCTCCTCGCGTCAGGGTTGGCCCTCGGCCGCCCGGTCCTCGGCCAGTGCCACCATCTGCTCCTGACGGGCGCGGACGGCGGGGCGCTCCGGGTGGGCCACGTGCCCCAGCTCCCTGCGGCGTCCGTGCCGGTTGGCCAGGGCCATCGCGGACGAGCGCCGGATACCCAGGTCCTCACCCTGCGCGGCCAGGTCCTGCCGGACCCGGCGCCGGTAGGTGTGCCGCACCGCGAAGTAGACGGTGACCGCGGCGAGGAACACCAGCAGTGTCTTGGCCGCCATACCGACGGGGTGGTCGGCGATCGGCGCGTCGAAGAGCCAGTGCAGGCCCATCGCCAACAGCAGCAGTAGCGCGGCCCCGGCCGCCCGCCGCCCGCCCGGTCGCCAGGCGGTGGCGGCCAGCAGACCGATCGCGGTACCGGCCAAGGCCGACATCGCCCAGTGCGAGCCCAGCCCGGTGAGGCCGACCCGGACGAAGAGGGTCTCCAAGACCGAGGCCATCCCCCCGGTGCCGCCCCCCATCGAGATCGCGTTGAGCGCGTAGGTGAAGTTCTCCACGAGCTGGAACCCCAGGCCCACCAACGAGCCGATCACGAAACCGTCGACGGGTCCGCGTACCACCCGCGGAGCCATGACCGCGATCAGGACGACCCCCAGCACCTTGAGCAGTTCCTCGTTGACGGGGGCGGTCAGTGCCGCGCCCCAAGCGGTGCCGAACTCCAAGCCGCCCGCCCTGGACCACGCCGACAGCAGGTTGCTGTTGGCGAAGAGGGCCAGACCCACGGCCCCGGTCATGCCCCAGAGCAGGGCCAGGATGGAGAACGTGAGGCCCGGTGACCGCACCGGGCGGATCCGGCGCAGTACCCAGAACCCGAGCACGCCCAGCAGCGTGAGCAGGAGCGCCGCCACCACCGCCTCGACGGGGAAGACCAGCATCGCCCCGGCGAAGTTCATCAGGGTGAAGCCGAACCCGCCCAGGCACAACAGGCCGAAGAGCAGCATGGCGGCCAGGCTCGGCAGGTGCCGCGCACCTGGTGGCGCCTCCTCCGCCGGGCCGTGGAGGCGCCCGGTGCCCTCGCTGCCCTGGTCGGAGTCGCGCGGTGTGGGAACCCGGCCGCTCGCGGTCGATGGAACGTGTGGTTCGGGTCGTGCGTGGCTCATGTGTTGCCTCCCCGCGTCCGGTCGAACGTGATCGACTCGACCAGGTTCTCCGCGTCGGCCAGCTCGGCCGGACTGGCGTCGGCGCCGACGGCTTGTGCCTCCACCGCGAAGTCCCCGCTCGGTGCGGGAAAGACCGTCGCGGTGCCGGTGTGCCGGTGGATGTGCAGGTCGCCGGTGAGTCCTTCCGCGCCCCGGTCGGAGGTGATCGGCTCGGGATCGTCCAGTCTGGCCCCGGCGTCGTCGACCCGGACGGTGTCGCGCATCCCGTCCCACAGGTCGGTGGCAGTGGCCCGCTGAGGCGGGTGCACCACGGCCATGTGGAGGTTCACCGGCCCCTTGGTGAAGAGGTACTGCTGGCCCTGGGAACTGGCCCCCTTGTCGAGCTCCCAGCCTTCGTCGAAGGTCACCGACGCCTCGTACCCCTCACCGGCCCCGAGCGTCATGCTGTGGCCGCTGGTCATGGTCTCGGTGGCCGGTAGCGCCGCGTTCACCGCCGCCCACCCGCCGGTGAGTACCGCGACCACCACGACGCTGACCCCCAGAGGGACCCAGTTGCTCCGTGGCCCGCGTGGTCTGGCGTGGCGCAGTTCCGCGCTCTCCTCTGCCATCGTGCCCCCAACTCCGCGGTTTTTGCTCTTGGACACAGCGAAACACCCCAAGCGGGACAACTCAGCTGAGCAGTGAACGCTTGGCGCATGTTTACGGCGATTTCACTCAAAGCAGGCATGATGTGCCTCGGGCGTGTGGCGCCCATGCCCTGGCTCGTTCTCCGGCACCGCCTGCCCCTGGGCGGGCACAGTGGGAGTCATGGGCACGCGGGCACGGTGCTTTCCGTTGTTCGCGCGACGACGGTTCCCGCGAACCTCTGACGAGGGCGCGGCGGAGCGTGAGACCCTGGGGCCGAGGGGCGGCATGGGTGGCCGGATACGGCCCCCGCCACGGTGTATGGTCCCCTTGGCGAAAGAGACCACCCGTGGTGGGATGCCACCGCCTCTCCACTGACACATAGGGAACACGGGCGACCGATGCCGAAGCAGACCATGGAATCTCTCAACACGGACCGATCCTCTCTGGGACACCGGATCCGGTACGCGCTGCGGCACCCCAGCCGCATCGGGCCGTATCTGCTGCGATCAGGGCGCGATCTGCTGCTGCGGTTCACCCACCGCGACCACGTCTCCTACTACCGCGCGGTGATGGCCTCCGACGCCGCCCGCGACCCCAAGCAGGCGGTCGGCAGCCGCAACGAGAAGCGGTGGCTCGCCCTCGGGCAGATGCAGTTCGACTACCTCACCGAGCACGGGCTCAAGCCGGAGCACCGGATGCTCGACATCGGCTGCGGCAACCTGAGGGCCGGTTGGCGCTTCATCGACTACCTGCACGAGGGCAACTACTACGGGATCGACATCTCCCCGGACATCCTGGTCGCGGGCAAGAAGGTCCTCGCCGAGCGCGGACTCCAGGAGAAGCTCCCGCACCTGACCATCACCCAGGACCTCACGTTCGACTTCCTGCCCGAGGGAAGGTTCGACGTCGTGCACGCGCACAGCGTCTTCTCGCACTCCCCCCTGGAAGTGATCGAGGAGTGCTTCGCCAACGTGGGCCGGGTGCTCGCTCCTGGCGGCTTCTTCGACTTCACGTTCGACCGCACCGAGGGCAACGAGCACCACGTGCTGCGGGAGGATTTCTACTACCGCACCGATACCCTCATTGCCCTCGCGGAGAAGTACGGCCTGAGTGCGCGCTTCATGGACGACTGGGAGAAGCGCCCCCACGGCCAGTCGAAGATCCGGATCACCGTGCCGGAGTAGACCGAAGAACCGAAGATAGGGGCGCACGCGCCAGGGCCGTGGGCTTTCGGGTCACAGGCTGGTGGGCAGGGGGCCGCCGTTCCACTGGACCGCGTCCGAGAGGGCTTGGACCAGGTCCATCGGCCCACCGGTGAGGTCGGCGTGGGCGCGGTGGAGGTTCAGGACGATCCTCTCGGCGTCGGACCAGCCATGGAACTCACCGAGGTCGACGGCGCGCGCGGCCTCCAACGGGGTACGACCCTCCCGGACCGCGTCCCCCGCGGTCGCCAGGACGAAACGGTAGTAGCGCTCGTGCGCGGCCAGGACCCCGTCCATCGCCGAGCCCCCGAACACCGGCCCGTGGCCGGGCACCACGTGGTCCGGGGCGAAGGAGCGCACCCACTCCAAGGAGCGCAGCGCCCCGTCGAGCGAGCCCATGAACACCAGCGGGGTCAGCCCGTGGAACAGCAGGTCGCCGGTGAACAGCACCCGTTCCTCGGGGAGCCATGCCACGACGTCGCCGGGGGTGTGCGCGGTGTAGCCGGGGTGGCTCAGGTCGACGCGCCGCCCGCCCAAGTGGAGGGTGAGCCCGCGGTCGAGGGTGATCGACGGCAGCCTGCGGGTGACGTCGCCCCAGTCGGGGACGGGATCCCAGAACGGGGGGACGTTCTCGAGCAGGGGGTCCTCGCTGAGCGCCTCGCGCATGGCGGTCTGGCCGATGAGTACCGCGGAGGCGGGGAGCAGGCTGTTGCCGTGGGTGTGGTCTCCGTGCTGGTGGGTGTTGACCGCCCACCGGATCGGCGCCCTGCCCGTGGCGGTGCTGAGCGCGTCCAGGAACAGCCGGGTGCGGGTCGCGCTCGCGCAGGTGTCCACCACGAGCAGCCCGTCCTCCCCGGCGACCGCGCCCGCGTTGTTCACCCACCAGGTCCCGTCGGGCTGCACCCACGCGTAGACCCCGTCGACGATTTCGCTGAGTTCCCCGGCACCCGGTCCGGTGTCCGTCGTCTGGCCCATGGTGGTCCCTCCAAACCGGGAGCGTGTGTCCGGGGCGTGAGTCCGACTCTCGTGCAGGCTCTTCGCACACGGTAGTCCGCGCCAGCAGGGCCAACACTCCGCATCATGCACTACGAAGGCCCGATGACCTGGACACCCTCTGCGGGCAGGTGTCCTGAACCGGCCCCGCCGGTGAAATCCGGGCTTTTGTCGTTGCGGGGTGCTAACGTCCCGAGAATGGACACCCCCCGATACCTCACCGCACTCCGCGAGAGCGGGACCACACTGGCCGACGCGGCCGAGGGGCGCCTCCACGCCCACGTTCCCACCTGCCCCGAGTGGAACGTGGCCGACCTGGTGTGGCATACCGGCGAGGTCCACCACTTCTGGCGGGCCATCGCCTCCGGTGAGGTGCGCGACCCCAACGACGGCTACGTCGGGCCCGAGCGGCCCGAGGACGAGGATGTCCTGGGCTGGTTCCGGGACGGCCTCGCCCAGACCATCGCCGTGCTCTCCGAAGTCGATCCGGACGAGGCCCGCTGGACCTGGGCGCCGCAGAAGGACGGCGCCTTCATCCTCAGACGCATGGCCCAGGAGACCGCCGTGCACGCCTGGGACTGCCTCAACGCGGTCGGCAGCCCCGAGCCGGTACCCGCCGACGTCGCCGCCGACGGCGTGGACGAGTTCCTCGCCTTCTTCCTCGGCCTCGCCGAGCTCTTGGACCTGCCGAAGCAGCCGGTGGGGCCGGTCGGCCGCGTGCTGCTGCGCGCCACCGACACCGGCCACGTGTGGTCGGTCGACCACACCGGCCAGCACTGGAGGGTGAGCCGAACCGAGGAGACCGCCGGATCCTCCGCCGAGGGCACCGCCTCCGACCTGCTGCTCGCCCTGTGGCGCCGCACCGGAACCCAGACCCTCGACGTCAAGGGCGATGAACAGGCCTTCGCCCGCTTCCTCGCCGCCGCCGAGACCGAGTAGACCGGCAGGGACCCAACTAGCCGTCTTGAGCACTTGGGTGCGGGTCTGGCACGCAGATGCGTCTTCCCGCAGGATGCACAGGATGGAGCTTCCCCCCGAGTAGTGGACATCGATCGCACCGTGCTGAGCGCGTTCCCCGTTTCGGCGTCCACGCGGCCGTCTTGCCGGAAAAGCACGTTCTCGTGCCGAGCCGCGGCGGTCCGGTGAAACCGAAAGCGTCCCGACAGAGAGTCTCGAAGAGCACGATCGGCGCGGTCGCGTTCCGGGACGGCGCCCCCGTCCGGTGGGCCGCACATGGAGGAGACCGTGCCGGAGAGGGAACAGGAGGACGGAGCGGTGACCGGTCCAGTGACCCGTGCGCTCGCGCGGGTGCGGATGACGTTGGGCGAGTGGTCGGTGCGGAAGGTCTTCCTGGGGGTTTCCGCGCTCCTCGCCGTCGTGGTGCTCGCGCTGGTGGTGCACCCGCTGACCCAATCGTCCCCGGACCCCGATCACACCACGGCAGCACCGGGCACGGACCGCACCGTGCCCGACACCGTCACCGGGGTCGGGTGGGTGTGGGACCACCCGGTCGAGGGAACCGCCGAAGGAAACGCGGAGGTCGTCCCGGTCCCCACGGGAGTCCTCGTCATCGACGCCCGCGGCCTGTACGCCCTGGATTCCACCGACGGTGACGAGCGCTGGCGGCTGCGCCCGGAGTCAGGGCTCATGTCCCGCGGGGTCTCTGCCGACGGAAGCCTTGTCGCGGTGTCCTTCTCCGAACGGCGGTGGGGTGACCTGGGCGAGCGCTTGCTGGCACTGGACACGGACACCGGAGAGATCCGGTCCGACCACTTCCGGTCCATAGGCGAAGACCAGGTAGGGGGCTTCGTGCAGAGCCGGGAGCTGACCAGGGGCACGTACGTCACCGAGTCGGAGGCCAATCCCTACACCGTCCGCGCCTACGGCCTCGACACCCGGGACCAGCTCTGGGAGGGACCCCAGGTGGAGCCGTGCGAGCGACCCTACGCCCCCGACCCCGACGGCGGGGAGGGCAGGCCCACCTCGCCTGACACCGAGCTGCTGGCCACCACGAAGGACAGGATCCTGGCAGGGCAGTCCTGCCGGTACGAGGACGGTGTGGGCGAGTCGCGCCTGGTCGCCTTCGACGCCGAGAACGGGGAGGAGCTGTGGTCCCATGATTCCCGGGAGCCCGTGGTCGGCGTGGACACGGCTTCCGACGGGCTGGTGGGGATCGTGCACGCGTACCCCGGCGGCGATGGCGAGAACGAGGTCCCGGCGGTCGCGTTGGACCTGGAGGATGGTTCCGTGCTCGCTGAAGAGCTGCCGACAAGCCCGGAACCGAGGGAGTTGAGAACGTACCGGCCCTACGACTGCCCGCCTGAGCCCGCCCCGGAACCCGGCCGCCCCCAGACCACCGCGTGGAACGATCGGAGTGCGCTCGTCGCCGAGGCCGGGCAAGGAGACGAGGAGATCCGCTTCACCCTCACCTCCCTGGACTCGGGGGAGCAGCGGACCGCGTCGGTAGGGACGGTCCGCTCGTTCGACGCGGTGGCCTACAGCTTGGGGTGCACAGCGGTCATGGGAGAGGGGGTGGCCGGTGTCACGGGCGCGGAACTGGTGGGGGAACGGCCCGGCACACAGCCCGCCACGCCGGGAGTGTTCGTTGCGGACTGGGGGACGGCGGGCGTACACCGTGTCATCGACCTAGGCGGAACCGCTGAGGGGTTCAGCGCCGACGACGCCGACGCGTTGACACTGCACGCCGCACCCGGTGCCGTAGTGGTGTCCGGTGAGGGGGCGGGCGCAGAGCCGGGGCGGCTGCGGATCGTGGGGCTGACTCCCGATGGTGCGTAGTCCGCGTCCTGTGTGCGGTGCCGGTGGGCGCTCGACACCTGTATCCGTTCCTTCGTCCGGTCTCTGCGAGCGCGATCACGTGCATCCGGGTACTGGCAGGACCTCCCTCGGGCACTCTCGGGTTCCTAGTCTGAGCACATGGACCAGCCCAGCCAGATCCGGGAGTCCCGGAGAGCCAAGAACACACCACAGCAGGGCCTTTTGAACTGCGGCTATGTAGTGTATCGGGCAGGCGTTGAGGAAGGGTTGGTATCCCGGTCGAGTGCACGCAGCATGGGGGCGAGCTTGCTTACCGTCTCCGCGTACTCGGCGTCGGGGTCGGCCCCGGCCACGATCCCTCCTCCGGCGTACAAGCGCACACCGTCGGCCTCCTGCCGACCGCAGCGCAGGGCCAGGCCGATCTGTCCGTCGCCCTCGGAGTCCATCCATCCCACCGGACCCGCGTAGCGGCCGCGGTCGTGCGGTTCCAGCTGGTTGAGGACGTCTACCGCGGCGCTTCGGGGGACACCCGCGACGGCGGCCGTGGGATGGATGGCTCCGGTGAGCTCGAGTACGGAGGTGGCGCTGTCGCGTACCCGTCCGCGCACGTCGGTGGCGAGGTGGTGGATGTTCGGCAGTTCGAGGACGAACGGTTCAGGGCAAGAGTCCTCAAGATCCACGATTCCGGCCAGGCCGTCGATGACGGAACGGACCGCGTGGGCGTGTTCGTCGGCGAAGCCGCTTTCAGTGGTGAGCCGACGGTGCTGTTCCGCATCGGGCCTCAGCCCGCGCGGAAGGCTGCCGGCAAGGACGCGCGAGCTGACCCTCCCGTCACGGCGAGCGGCGAGCATTTCGGGTGTCGCTCCGACCAGTCCGCCGATCGTGAACGTCCAACAGGTGGGGAACCCGAGGGCCAAGCGGTCCAGCACGGCCGTGCGGGCTGCCTCGTCGGCCTCGACGAACTCGTCCCTGCACAGCACCACCTTGCTCACGCGGCCGCGGGAGATCGCCTCCAGCGCCGAGCGCACGGCGCTCGTGTAGCCCTCGCGTCCAAGCCTCCCTCTGTTCGGCGGGCAGGGTGTGACCCGGTCCGAGACCGTGGCCGGGGCGTGCGCGGCCGCTGCTGCGCAAAGGCGCTCGGCATCGATGTACTGGGTCCGCGATGCACCGCCCCCGCGGCCTACGGACCTGATCTCCGCGGGTATGCGCAGCACGCTCGTGGTAGCCGAGGCGTCGTCGAAGACGGAAGAGACGAAACACGTCAGGCCCGGCACACCCGCGCTGACCTTCCGCCAGATCGCTGACATGCGGCGCAACCGGTCCGTGCCCGTGAGCTCGACCGTCCACCCGCCCGAGCCGACCACCCCAGAGCCGTCGGTGATCCAGGCCACTGCGTCATCCAGGTCGGTTCCCTGTGGAAGGAGTCCGGGCCCGACGTGCTCCGAAACCTCACCCATGGCATGTTCCTCCTTCGGGCGGGTGTGCGGCCGCCGACGAGCGGTCGGCGGCCTTCAGGGACGGCCACGTGCGGGCCGTGGATTCAGTCCTGCGCGGCCCCAGCATCGGCAGCCTCGGCGAACGAGGTGTCGACGACTTGGTCCTCGATGGATACCGATTCGGGGAAGTCGAAGAGACCGGCCTCCCGGTAGGCCTCCTGCTGAGCCTCGAGCTGGTCCTGCGCGGGGGCCAGGTCCGGGTACCACACGTAGGTCGGGCTCTCCTCCAGGACTTCGATATCCTGTTCCGTGGCCTCCGCGAGGACCTCCAGGATCTCCGGGTCGTAGGGGTCCTCCTGCAGGTCAGCGGAGGCCCTGACGAGCGCGTCGAAGAACGGTTGGGCCTGATCGCTCTCCAGGAAGTGCTCACCGTAGAGGACCCCGCTCGCGATGGTGCCCTCCGGCGGCAGCGCGAACTGTTCCGCCGTGCCGTCCTCGATCATGGCGCTCGTGAACGGAGCCGGGGGCAGTGCGGCATCGGCGCCCCCGCTGTCCAGCGCCCCGGCCATGTCCCCGAAGTCGACGTTGAGGGCCTCGATGTCGTCCAGGGTCAGGTCACCCTGTTCCAGGATCGTGGCCAACTGGTAGGCGCCGGCCCCGCCGAGGTCACCGGAGAGCGCGACCGTGCGCCCCTCGAGGTCGCCGACCTCCGAGATCTCACCGGATTCGACCAGGTCCGCGGCCACCATGAGTGCGCTGGGGGAGTTGTCCTCCTCCCCGCCGCCACCGCCCATGGAACCGACGACCTTGATCTCCAGATCGTCGTTGACGGCGCTGAACAGGCCTGATCCGAGACCCGCCACCAGCACGTCGGCCTGTCCGGCGGCGGTCAGTGGAATGGCGTCCTGTCCGGCCTGGACGGTCTCCATGCTGAGTTCGAGTCCCTCGTCCGCGAAGTAGCCGCGGGCGTCGGCCACGTACAGCGGGGAGAACAGGGTCGACGGTACGTGGATGACGTCGACGACCTCCAGGTCGCCGTCTTCACCGCCGTCGGCGCCCGCGCACGCCGCAGTGACCACCAGTACCGAAGCAGCGGCGACAACCGCCGAAGTGTGTTTCCTCATGTGGCCGACCAGCCTTTCCGCTGTGTGGGGTGATGGGTCATCGGGCCGACCTCCGCGGCCCGGTCCTGCGCCACGGGAGCGCGAAGTACTCGACCGTGGCGACGGCGAACGTCGCAAGGGCACCCAGGAGCGCGACAGCGACCAGCCCGACGTACATGTTCCCGGCTTGGAAGAGCTGCCAGGAGTTCCAGATCAGGTAGCCGAGGCCGGAGTTCGACGCGACGAACTCCACCGCGGTGACCACCACGACGCCCAGGCCGGCCGCGACTCGGAAGCCGGTGAGGATGGAGGGCAGCACACCGGGGAAGATGACGAACGCCATCCGTTTCCAGCCGACCGCGCCGTAGGCGGTGGCAGCCTCCATGGTCTTGGGGTCGAACTGGCGGATGCCGCCCAGGGTGTTGATCTGTAGGACGAAGAACACCGTGAAGGCCACGGCCAGGATGCGCGGCAGGTCCGACAGACCGAAGATGAGCAGCAGCAGGGGCAGAATGGCGATCTTGGGAAGCGCGTACAGCGCGGAGAACATCGGTCCGAACGCGGCGTTGAGCGGCCGCGACATCCCCATGATCATCCCGGCGAAGGTTCCCGCCAGACCGCCGAGGAGGTATCCGGTCAGGAACCGGTAGATCGTCGCCGAGGAGTGCTCCCAGAGTTCTCCGCTGAGGATCATCGCCCACGCGTTGGCGAAGATCGCCGTCGGCGGCGAGAACAGCCGTGCGTCGATGACACCGGTGCGCGCTGCGGCCTCCCAAGCCAGGAGCAGGACCACCGGGGTACCGATCGACAGGGCGATGTCGCGGCGCCGCAGCCGGCGCTCGCGCCTCATCTCACGGCGGGCGGCGCTGTCGACGACCTCGGCGTTGCTGGTGTCCTGGGCGGGGGTCGTGGTCGACTGGCTCATGCTTGCTGCGCCTCCTGGCTTAGCTGGACCTCGTCGCGCAGGTCCTCCCAGATCGACTGGCGCAGCGAGGCGAACTCCTGGGTGCCCTCGATCCCGGAAGGGCGCGGGCGCGCGAAGGGCACGTCCACGACCCTCTTGATCCGGCCCGGGCGTGCACTCATCACGAACACCCAGTCGCCCAGCACCAGCGCTTCCTCGATGGAATGGGTGACCAGGACCACGGTCTTCTTCTCCTGCTCCCACAGCCGGAGGAGTTCCTCCTGCATGAACAGGCGGGTCTGGGCGTCGAGGGCTCCGAGCGGTTCGTCCATGAGCAGGACTTCGGAACCCGTCGCGAAGGCACGGGCGATGGCGATGCGCTGCCGCATGCCCCCGGAGAGGCTGTTGGGATAGGCGGTGGTGAAGGCTTGGAGGCCGACGGCGTCGATCCATTCCCGGGCGGTGGCGTTCCGCTCGCGTTTGCCCACACCGTTCATCCGCAGGCCGAAGGCGACGTTGTCCAGGACGTTGAACCAAGGGAAGACACCGTGCTCCTGGAACACGAAAGCGGGCCGGTCCGTCGATGCGGCGTTGGTCTGGCCGGTGGTCGATTCCTCCAGGGATCCGAGGATCCGCAGCAGGGTCGACTTCCCGCACCCGGAAGGCCCCAGGACACAGACGAAGGAACCCCGTTCGATGTCGAACGAGACCCGCTCCATCGCAACGGTCGCGCCGTTGGCCGCGAAGAACACCTTGGATACGTCCCGTACCGCGTAGGCGAGGTCATTGTGGGACACGGTCACGAGCTCCTTTCTGAACTGGCACCATCGGCTCGCTGGCCGTCCACGCGTGGCGGACGGCGCGAGCAGAACTCCCCGCCCAGGAGGTGGAGCCACGGGGCGGACGGATCCGCCTCCTCCGGAACCGATTCCACCTGGGCGCGCGCGGCCTCGCTGTCGTCAGCGGCCCGGAATCCCAACTCCTCTCCTCCGACGCGCGAGAGGTATCCGCTTGTGTTGCCTGATACCCCCCAGACGGTGCGGAACCCCGGTGCCGGCCCACTGAGGGCTGCCAGTACCAGCGCTGTGGCGTCGGCGGGGGAGAGCCAGGTGCTGAGCGTTCGGCGTGTCGTGGGAGCTGACTGACGAGAGGCGATGCGCAGGGCGACCACCTCCATCCCGTAGCGGTCGCCGTACAGGGACCCCAGCGCTTCGAGCGCAGCTTTGCTCATCCCGTAGAGCGTGTCAGGCCGGATGGAGACGTCGTCCTCGATGAAGCCGTCCACGGGTACGGGTTGGAAGCCCGCGGCGTGGATGGAGCTGGCCAGCACCACTCGGCGCACGCCCGCTGCTCGCGCGGCTTCGAGTACTCGATAGGTGCCGTCGATGTTGACGGCGAGCAGCCGGTCCCAGTCGTCTTCCAGGGGGATCCCGGCCAGATGGACCACAGCGGTAGCTCCGGCCAGGGCCGGAGCGATCGCCTCCGCGTCACGGATGTCGGCGGTGACCGGTTCGACGCCAGCGCGTGCTGCCACGGGCCGCAGGTCCAAGGCCCGTACCGTCCACCCGGCCGCCGCGATCCCGTCGGTGATGTCGGAGGCCAGTGCTCCGGCCGCACCCGTGATGACGACGGCACCGTGCGAGCCGTCCGATCGGCCTGTTCGGAGCCCGCTGTCGGTGGGGTGTCCAGTCACGTCAGCGCCCCCTGCCCAGCCAGCTCGGCGCGCACGGCTGCCACGTCTTCTTTGCCGCGGTCAGCGGTGACGGCGGCGGCGACACCGGCGGCGTGACCCGTTCCGAAGGAGGTTCCCATGACCCGTAGCGACGCGAACGAGCTCTGGTCACAGCTGGTCAGCCTCCCTCCGGCCCACAGGTTGTCCGTCGAGCGCGAAGTGACGGAGCCGTAGGGCAGGTGGTACCAGCCGCCCCCGGCGATTCTGGTGTAGTCGGTCCGGCCGCGCGCCACGTGCTCCTCCATCGGCCATCCGCAGCGTGCGATCGCGTCCTCGGGCCGCTTGCGCCCGGAGACCACGTCGTCGGCTGCGACGACATCGCGGCCGGCCAGGCGCCTGGTCTCCCTGATGCCGATCTGCGGACCGGTGGTCAGCAGGTAGGCGTCCTCCCAACCGGGCAGGAACTCGCGAAAGGCGCGGACGTAGTGCCAGGCGTCGGCACGGGCGTTGACCTCGGCCGAGGTCAACGCCCCGACGTCCATGATGTCGACGTGCTGGTCCGCGACCAGCATCATGACGTCGCCGACCACGGGCATGCGCACGGCGATCCCCGAGGTGCGGGGCAGGTGTACGCCCGTGGTCTCGGCGTAGCGCTCGACGGCCTGCGCCATCCTGGCGGAGACACCGTCGGCGTGGTCCTTGTGCACACCGCCGACCCGCATGACCAAGGTGGAGGCTTGGCGCTCACGGGGCGGTGAGAGGAGCTCTTCGGCCTCCGCCGCCTTGATGAGCACACCGTCCCCGCTGGCGTCCACGAAGCTGGTGGCGGTGATGGTCCGTACGCCGCCCCGGTGGGCGAGCGTGACGGATTCGATCGATCCGTCAGGCGCCTCAGCACTGACCAGGAAGGAGTGCAGGTAGAGGGAGACTCCCGCCTCGAGGACGATCTCGTCGTATACCCGCTTCATCGTCTCCAGGTCCAGGAGGACGACCTTGTTGCCCGTTGCCGCCACCGTGTGGGTCCGGTAAAGGTCCTGGGCGGCGAGCCTGTCCAGGACGCTCTGCCCTACCCCGCGTACCACCTGCTCGCCGTTCTGGTCGAAGAAGCCGCAGTGCGTGAGGACCGAGCTGGCGGTGGCAGCGCCGCCGAGGAACCCGTAGCGCTCGATCAGGCACACGCGCGCCCCCGACCTCGCCGCGCCCACAGCGGCCGCGATCCCGGCTGCTCCGCCGCCGATGACTGCCACATCGAACTCTTCCACGTGTGTCCTCCTCGGTTGCTGGGCTACGCGGAGCCCGTGTGATGAGGTCCTGGTCCCGGCGTCACCGGTCGTCCCGTGCAGGTGGCGTCCTTGTTACGTCTGTGTTTCCTGATGTTGACATCCGGAAAGCTATCCAGGAACTGCCGGATTCTGGTGGGGCCATGCTTTGAGGGCATAGCATCGTCTGATGGAGATCCGACATCTCGCCTATTTCGCAGCCGCTGCCGAAACCGGTTCGATCTCGCGGGCGGCGACCCGGCTCGGTACGAGTCAGCCCTCCGTCAGCCGCCAGATTCGGACCTTGGAGAAGGAGCTGGGCGTCAGCCTGTTGCGGCGTAGCGCGAACGGCGTCCGCACGACACCGGCGGGGGAGGGGCTGCTGCGCCACTACCAAAGGGTGTCGGCCGAGATCGCACGGGTCCCCGAGGTCGTCGAGGCCGCCTTCGAGGGCAAGGAGTTCGTGCGGGTGGGCTTGCCGCCCGGTCTGCCCTCGACATGGTTTCTCGGCGTGCTGACCGGGCTCCGCGAGGAATACCCCAATGTGGAACTCGACCTCGTGGACCTGTCCAGCCCGGAGCAGGAGCGGGCGCTCGGCCGGTCCAGACTCGACCTGGCCTTCATGCACCACACCCCTTCCGGTTACCGCAGCACCCACGTGCTGCGGCAGACGCTCGGCGTGGCCCTGAGACCGGGGCGGCACCGGTTCCGGTCCGCGCGGACGCTGACGGATCTGGACGGTGCCCGAATCCTGGCGCATACCTCTTGGGAGGTGTCGGGGCAGATCAGTGTTCTCGAGAAGGTCAGTCAGGCGGCAGGTGTGACCATCGACTGGCGCTTCCGGCAGTTCGGTGAACACGTCGGACTGATGGCCGCCAGCACTCAGGCTGACGGCATCCTCATCACCGAGGCGACCGCCGCGCGTTTCGTCTACCCCTGGCCCTGGGTCGCGATCGAGGTCGCCGGTGACCGGCCGATATACCTGGACACGTGGGCGGTCCACCCCACTCCGGCGATGCTGGCGGTCGAAGCGGTCGTGGACAGGGCGGTGCGTACACCCGCGGAGTGGCAGCTGCGTCTGCCAGCCGACGGAGCGGTTCTGACGACCACGGGTCACGACCGGCCTGTCCGGGACCACGAGTTCTAGGGCGTGTCCGGCGGATGAAGTGGCGGAGCAAGACCTCCGCGGGGTCGGCATGGTTGGCGCGGCCCAACAGCACCGCATACGGCAGTCCGCTCAACCATGCCAGGACCGGCACCAGCCGCGGCACCCGCACTGTTGACTCGGTCTCCCAACCCCACGATCGTCTGCGACAAGAGCGCAACGAGGACGGCTGATTCCAGCAGAGAGCAGGTCAGAGAGCGCTGGCCGGCTGCTGCCCGGGCGCCGATGACTGCACGGAGCAACGGTGGGCGTCTTCAACGGCCATGAGTACTCAGCTCCTTGCCGCAAGGGCTTCGATCTCGAAGAGTCCCTCGGGTGCCGCCAGCCCGGCGACACCGACGATCGAGTGCGCCGGCGGGTGGTCACCCCACGCCCGCAGCGATGCCTCCCTGACGATTCGCGCGCGTTCGGGTTGGAAGCCGACGACGTAGCTGGTGGCCTGGATCACGTAAGCGAAGTTCAGGTCCACTGCCTGCAGTGCGATGCGGACGCTGGCGAGCGCGTCCTCGACCTGCTCGGTGAAGTCGGTGTCGAGGAACTCTCCCCCGGCTGCCGTATTGACCGAAGCCTGCCCTGCGACCACCACGAGGTCACCGGAGAGCGCGGTGATGACGTGGGTGTATCCGTAGGGTGTGGGATCGAACAGCCCGGTCGGGTTGATCCTGGTCAGTGACATGGTGCTCCGCACCCCTTCTCTCAGGAATCGGCATTCTGCTCCCGCCCGTCAGCGGTCCTAGGTCTGTGGCGGTGTGACGGCGGTGACGGCTTCTTGGTAGAGCAGGTCGGGATGTTCCAGGGCCTCGGCGATGAGCAAGGCTCCGCCCGCCAGGGCATCGGTGCTCAAAGGGTCGAGATCCCACACGGGGGACAGGTCGACTCCTTCGGCGGCGCATCCGACGATCCGGACGATGTGCTCGGGCCCGGCGCCCACGGCACGCAGGGCGGCGTCGCGATTGCGCCAGAGCTGCTGGAGTTGGGTGGCCAGGTCCGGGCCCGCGGGGGCGCCGTTCTCATCGACGCCGGTAAGCGGTCCGATGAACACCAGCGCACCATCGGGACGTGTCACCCGGGTGACGTGGGTGCCCACCGGGATAGCGGGGTCGGTGCCATGACTAGCGCGTTCCAACGACATGATGCTCAACTCCTCGCCGCGATGGCTTCGATCTCGAACAGCACCTGGGGTGCGCCCAGCGCGGCCACACCGATGAGCGAGTGCGCCGGCAGGTGGTCGGCCCACGCCCGCCGCGATGCCTCCCGGACGATCCGTGCCCGGTCGGGATCGAGGCCGACGACGTAGCTGGTCGTCTGGGCCACGGCAGCGAAGTCCAGGCCTGCCGCCCGCAAGGCGATGCGGAGGTTGGCGAGCGCACCCCCGACCTGCTCGGTGAAGTCGGTGTCGAGGAGCTCGCCACCGGGCGTGAGTTCTCCCTCGACGCCGACTTGGCCGGCGACCATGACGAGGTCACCGGAGAGGGCGGTGACGACGTGGGCGTATCCCGCAGGTGTGGGGTCGTGCAGTTGGGGCGGGTTGATCCTGGTCAGTGACATCGTGTTCCTCATTGCTTCTCGGAGATCAGTTGTTCGGGTGCGGTCGGCGCTCGGCGGTGGTGTCTGCGTCATCACGCGGCCGATGGCGTGCGGGCCGGATCTCGTCGATCAGGCGCGAGAAGCCGTCCTCGCCGTGCCCCCTGTGGACGCTCTGGTCGATCCATGCCTTGAGTTGGCGCAACGGTGCGGCGTCGACACCGGCCTGCTCCCGGCTTTCGATCAGGTCGCCCATCAGTGCGGCGTGGGTGCGCAGTGGTCCCGTCAGCGGTGCGGGCGTCCGGTTCCAGACCGTGGTCGACCGCCCGTCAGCCAGCACCGCCCGGGCGACCGCACTGCCCATCGCGCCGGTACCGAGCACGGCGACGGCCCCGCTTCGGCCGACATCGGCCTCGTCCTCGTTCGACATGGTCATGCCTCCTCATGCCCGCTCAGGGCGTCCTGTTCGTGCTGCGCAGAGTCTGGTTCCCGCTCCTCTTCGCAGCCGTCGTGACGTCCGCGGTCCCGGATGACGAGGACGACGCTGACCAGCAGTGCGGCGAGTCCGACGAGTACTGCCCCGATGACCGTGTACGTTTGCAGTCCCAGGCTGATCGCGTCGTGCACGGGACCAAGAAGAGCCGGGCCACCGGAGCCGAGGCCTTCCGCCGCGGCAACCCCGCCATGGAGGCTGGAGAGCGCCGTATCGGCAGCGGATTCGGGCACTTCTGCTGGCATCGCCGACTCCAGCCAGGAACGGTAGACCACCGTGCCCACAGCACCACCCGCCGCGATTCCGAGGGCGTGGCCGAGTTCCCCGCTGACTTCCTGTGCCGCGCTGACGGATCCGGTCTTCTCCGTCGGCGCGCTGGAGACGATCAGATCCGTGACCAGGGCGAAGGCCAGACCTTGCCCGAATCCGAGCACCGACATGGCGGCGATGATGATCGGCAGCGGAGTGCCGGGGCCGACGGTCGCGGCCATCAGTACTGCCCCGGCCAGGACGACGCCGAGTCCGAGCGCGACCACCACCGCCGGGCGCAGCCGCCTGGCCAGTTGGGGGGCGAGCATCGCTCCGGCGATGTTGGTCGCGGCGAAGGGAAGCGTCCACAGTCCGGCCTGCAACGGGGTGAGCCCCACCACGAGCTGCATGTACTGGGTGAGGAGGAAGAACATCCCGAGTACGCCGGTGGCGACCAGCAGCATCGCGCCGAGCGAGGCCCCGATCCGCGGGTTCCTCAGCAGGTCCAGGTCGAACAGCGGGGAAGCCAGCCGCTGCTGGCGGCGGACGAAGATCCCCATCAGGAGAACCCCGGCGGCGGCAACGGCCAGGTTCGACAGGATCGACCCCTCCCCGGTCTCCTGTCCTGCGGCCAGCTCCTGTAGGCCGTAGACCAGCGCGAGGATGCCGGCCACGGACAGAGCGACGCTGGGCAGATCCAGTCGGGCGCTATTGCGCTCGGCGCGTTCGGGCAGCAGCCAGGGGCCAAGCAGCATCAGCAGCACCATGAACGGGACGTTGATCAGGAACACCGAGCCCCACCAGAAGAACTCCAGGAGTGCTCCGCCCATGACGGGGCCGATCGCCCCTCCGACGGTTAATGCGCTGAGCATGATCGCGATGGCCAGCCGGCGTTGGCTCTCATCGGCGAACATGGTCCGCAACAGTGAGAACAGGGAAGGCATCAGTGTCGCCCCGGCCACACCCAGCAGGGCGCGGGCGGTGATGAGCATTTCGGCGTTGACCGAGAACGCCGCGACGGCGGAGAGGACACCGAAGGCGGCAGACCCGATCAGCAGTATCCGCCGGGGTCCGGCCCGGTCTCCTAGGCGTCCTGCCGTCACCAGTAGGCTGGCGATGACGAACCCGTAGATGTGGGTGATCCATAGTCCCTGGGAGGCGCTGGGTTCCAGATCCGCGCTGAGGGCGGGTAGTGCCAGAAACAGCACTGTCAGGTCGGAGGCGACCATCAGCATCGGCAGTACCAGCAGGATGAGCCCGGCCCATTGCTTCTTCGTGGCCCGCTCGGCGGTGGGTGCGGCAGACATCGGAGTTCCTTGAATCTCGCTCTGGCTACGCATCGGGTGATCCCGATCCGGTCGGCTCTCGGTGTGCTATCCGAGTACCTTGTGGGTGGTCGCGCTGGCGTGGCTCTCACTACTGGCGTGGCTCTCGCCACTGGCCGGTAGCTCGAAATCCAGACCCGGGTAGGGGCGCGTCTTTCGGGCCTCGCGCAGCATGGGAGCCCACCAAGCGAGCTCATCCAGCACCGCGGTGGCCGGTGTGCGCAGACCGGCGGAGTCCACGGGGCGCCCGTCGTAGTCGAAGGTCTTCTCGAAGTTGGCCAGGGAGATGAAGCTCTTGGTGGCGATGGCGGGGAACTCCGGGAAGATCCCGCGCAGGTGTTCCACGGCGGTCAGTCCGCCGGTGATCCCGCCGTAGGAGATGAAGGAGACCGGGCGGAGCACCCACTCGCTGTAGAACCAGTCGATCGCGGTCTTCAGCGAGGCCGGGTAGCTGCGGTTGTAGACCGGGGTGATGAGCGTGAAGGCATCGGCCTTCGCCAGCCTGCTGCCGAGCCGGACGACGTCCTCAGGAGGCGTGACGCTGTAATCGTTGCCGGCGAGTTCTACCGGGAGCTCGTAGTCGGCCAGGTCGATGAGGTCGATGTCGAAGGCTCCGTGCCTCCGGGCTTCTGCGGTGAACCAGCGGGCCACGGTGGGGCCGAAGCGGTCGGGGCGGATACTGCCGATGACCACGGCCAGGGTGGGGGTCTCGGTGGTGGGCATGATCGCTGCTCCTGACTGGTCGGAGAACCTTTCACCACTGATCGTGGACCGCGGCGTCTCCGGAAAGGCTCCGGCGGAGCTCCGGGGTGCGGGTCCCGTGTCTCCAGGGCTTCCTCGGGGCCATGACCTGGACCTTGTGCACGTGCTCCCGACCGCAGGCGTGCAGGAGTGACCCGAGCCCTAGAATCGCCCCATGAGGATTGAGGTGCTGGGACCTGTACGGCTCCGGGACCACGCCGGAGATGTGGTCGAGGTGCCCGAGCGGAAGGTCCGTGCCCTGCTGGCAGCCCTGTCCGCTGCCGACGGCAAGTCGGTGTCCCCGCAGACGCTCCTCGACCAGGTCTGGGGTGCGGCGCTGCCGGCCAATCCGGCGCGCGTGCTGCAGTCCAAGCTTTCCCAGCTGCGGAACCTGCTCGAAAGCGCGGGTGGAGGCGGGCGCGGGATTCTGGTCCGTGAGCCGGGCGGATACCGGCTTGTCGCCGGTCACCGTGAGACCGAGGGCCCTGTGTCGGGGGTGGAGACCGATGCCGACGTGCTGCGCCGGGGCGTCGCCCGGGCGCGGGCGGCCACCGAGCCTGCCGAGCGGCTGGCCCTCCTCAACGACATCCATGAACTCTGGCGCGGTCGTCCCTACGGTGAGTTCGCCGACGAACTGTGGGCCTCCGCGGACACCGCGGCACTGGAGGAACTGCACCTGCAAGCGGTGGAGCTGCAGGCCGCGGCACTGCTGGAGACCGGGTCCCCCGAACCCGCCTACACGGTGTTGCGACCGCTGCTCCAGGACCACCCCACCCGGGAGCCGCTGGTGGTTGCCGCCATGCGTGCCTGCTACCTGACCGGCAGACACCCGGAGTCGCTGCGGCTCTACGAGAGGCTGCGCACCCACCTGGCGGACGAGCTCGGAGCCGACCCGAGCGCCGCGACCCAAGAGCTCCACCAAAAGATCCTCCGGCAGGACCCACAGCTGACACCTGCTCCGGGGCCGGGTGACCAGACACAGGCACAGTCCGGGGCACCGGGTTCCACGGCGTCCGGAGAGAGCCCGCGCGGGAATCTCCCTCGGCACGGTTCACCGCTGATCGGGAGGGAAACCGAGTCCGCCGCCCTGGAGAGTCTGGTGCGCGACCAGCGCCTGGTGACGGTGCTCGGCGTCGGTGGTGTCGGCAAGACCCGCCTGACCACGGCCGTGGCGGCCGGTATCGTCCGGACCCGACAGGACAACCCTGAGGCTGGCACGACGGGCGTCGGTTCGGCGTGGTTCGCCGATCTCACCGCCCTGGCTGCGCGCGAGACCGTCGAATCCATCACCGGGCAGTTGGTCGCCCTGCTCAAGCTGCCCGCGGCCTACGGCGACCATGAGACGCTGCTCTCGCGCGTGGCCGCGGTACTGGACGAGCGCAGGGCGCTGCTGGTGCTGGACAACTGCGAGCACGTGGTCGACGCTGTCTCGTACTTCACCGCGGAGCTGCTCGGCAGGACCGAGCATGTGCGTGTACTGGCCACCAGCCGTGAGCCGCTGGGCTTGCCGGAGGAGCAGCGGTTCCCGCTGACACCGCTCGCGGTGGAAAGCACCGGCCCCGCCGATGAGGGCTCCTCCGCCCAGGACGGTGCCGGGCGGCGGAGCCAAGCGGACGGTGCTGTGCAGCGGAGCCGAGCTCCTGCGGTGACGCTGTTCCTGGCCCGTACCCGTACGGTCGCCCCGCACCTTCAGCTCAGCGACCAGGACCTCGGCATCATCGCGGAGCTCTGCCGCCGCCTGGACGGGCTGCCGCTGGCCATCGAGCTCGCCGCCGGTCGGATGAACACCCTGGCACCGCGGGGTCTGCTCGACCGCATCACCGACCGGCTCGATCTGCTCGCTCGGCCTGGACGGGGCGCCCCGCGCCGTCAACAGACTCTGCGCGGTGTGCTCGACTGGAGCTGGGAGCTCCTGGACGAGACCGAACGTGCTCTGCTGCGCAGGCTGGCCGTTCACCCGGCCAGCTGGACCTTGGACGCCATCGAGGCGGTCTGTGCGGACAACGCCACCGGCACAGACGCAGCGGATTGCGGGATCCCGCCGGGCGCCGCCCAGGAAGAGCACCGGGCTCATGGGCTGCGCGGTGTTCGGCTGCGCCGCGCGGAAGTCCTTCCCACACTCGCACGACTGGTGGACCGCAGCCTGGTCTCCACGGTGCACATCCAGAACGGTGGCGGTACCGCTGTGCGCTACCGGCTGCTGGAGACAGTGGCGACCTATGCCACGGAGAAGCTGGAGGACTCCGCGGAGCGACCGGGGGTCGCGTCCCGCCATCTCTCCTACTACCGGGCCCTGGCGGACTGCGCCCGCGGCTTCCTGTTCGGACCGCATGCCCGTGACTGGATGGACTGGATCGATCAGGAACAGGCGCACCTGGACCACGCCCATGCCGAAGCGCTGCGCATCGGCGACGGGGCCAATGCCGTCGGACTGACCCTCTCGACCTTCTGGCACCGCTGGATGACCGGAAGAGTGGGGGGCCTGGTCCAGACGCTGCGGGCAACCCAAGCCTGTCCCGGTCCGCGGGACAACGCCCACAAACAGGTGGCGGTACTGGCAGCCAGGGCCGATGAGCGGGACGACGTGCACCACTGGTCTGCGGAGATCACCGCTGCCCTGGACGCGTTCGGCGGCGACGACCAGGCGGTGCTGGCACGTATGCAGGTGCAGTGGTTCCCCGCCACCATGCTGATCGTCTCGGAGGACTACCGCCGCACCGGAGAGCAGCTTGCCGACGAAGCTATCGGCTACCTGGTCGACCACGGCGACCTGCATGGAGCGGCCTTCGCCACGACCCAGCGGGACTGGTTCCTGCTGGACCACTGGGACGTTCCGCCCCAAGGGCTGCCCGGCGGCCATGACGCGGAGGCCGTCCTCCGTGAGCGCGGGGACTCCTACGGGCTCATCCTGCTGCTGTCGGTGCTCCACATGAGAGCGGAGAACGAGGGCCGCACCGCTGTCGCCGAGAGCATCGCCGAGGAAGCCCTGGGGCTGGCGGTGAGCCTCGATCTGGATGGTGAAGCCGCCTACTGGTATCCCATCCGCGCTCTGAACAGCCTCCGCGCCGGTGACTTCGAGGCAGCGGAGCAGGCCATCGAGGCGGCGCTGGCCCTGGCCAGGTCGGTGGCCTTCTGGTACGGGGAGGTGTTCGCCTTTGCGGCCCGGGCCGCGGGGGCCGCAGCTCGCGGTGACACCGCGCGGGCGGCGGAGATCCTCAACTCCATCTCCGCCCCCGGACACCACCACGGTGCCCGCTGGGTGACCCGGATCCTGGGCGACGAGGCGCTGCCAACCCCCGATGAGGCCGGTCGGGCCTGAGGCGCCGAGCGGAAGTGCAGGGCCGCCGAGGAGCCTGCCCAAGGGTCATTCCCAGCGGAAGAGCGCGGCGGCCACGCCGGCGCCGATCACGGTGCTGGCCCCGAGGCTGACCCAGTTCTCCCAGGCCACCGTCTCGCCCAGCCACGCGGACTGGAACGCTTCGACGGCGGCTCCGAAGGGCAGCCAGGAACCGATCTCGGCCAGCTTGTCGGGCAGGTTCTCCACAGGGCCGAACATGCCGCCCAGCGCGGCGAGCCCGAAGAACGCGGTCAGCCCGACGGCGACCGCCGAGTTGGGCGTCGGCGCGACCGAGGCCACGATCATGCCGATGGCGTACATGGCCGCGCAGCAGGCCAGCAGCACCAGCACGGCCGTCAGCACATCGTTCGGCGGATTGGCGTTGAAGAACAGCGCCCCGACACCGAAGGCGAGCGCGATGCCCAGGATGACCTGGAGGAAACTGACCACCATCTGGGCCACCAGCACCATCGCGGGTGAGGCCGGGGTCACTGCCAGCCGGCGGAGGATCTTGGTCTTGCGATAGGTCGCCAAGAAGCTGGGCATGTTCATCACGGCGATGGTGGTCACCACCATGGTCACGACCACCGGCAGGGCGTACACGTCGAGCACGGTGACCCCCGGCGCGACTTCCTGGCCCAGGTCGTCGAGGGAGATGCCTTGCATCACCAGGATCAGCAGGGGCAGGCCCAGCGGGACGATCAGTCCAGCGGTGTCGCGGGTGATCATCCTGGCCTCGGCCTGGATCATCCGCAGCCATGCGCGGGGGCCCGGTCGGCGGGCTTGGATCGTGGTCGTCGGCCTGGTGGCCATCAGTGGTCCTCTTCCTGGTCGTCCTGCGGCCCCTTGCCGGTCAGCGCCACGAAGGCGTCCTCCAGCGTGGCGACCCCGGCCTGTGCTTTCAGCTCCTGCGGTGTGCCCTGGGCGATGATCTGGCCGTCGTCGATGATCGCGATCCGGTCACAGAGCCGTTCCACCTCGTCCATGGCGTGGCTGACCAGGATCACCGTCTGCTCTTCCAGTGACTCGATCGTCGACCACACCCGGCGGCGGGCCTTCGGGTCCAATCCGGTGGTGAGCTCGTCGAGGATCACCGCCTGAGGTCGGCCGATCAGCGCCAGGGCGATGGAGAGCCTCTGCATCTGCCCGCCGGAGAGGTTGCCGAACCTGGTCTCGGCCTTCTCCTGCAGCTCCACCATGGCCAGGGCCCGGTCGGCCTCCAGGGGGTCCGGGTAGAAGCTGCGGTAGAGGTCCACCAGTTCACGGGCGGTCAGGGCATCGTGCAGGTAGGCCTGTTGCAGCTGGACACCGAGTACCTGGCGGACCCGGGCCCGGTCGGTGAACGGGTCCAAGCCCAGAATCCGCACACTGCCCTTGGTGGGTTTGCGCAGCCCGGCGATCATCTCCACCGTGGTGGTCTTGCCGGCCCCGTTGGATCCGAGGACGCCGAAGGTCTGCCCGACAGGGATCTGCAGACAGACGCCGTCGACCGCTGTCTTGCCCTTGTAGCGCTTGACCAGATGCCGGGCATCAACGGCCAGTGGTGTGGTCTGATCTCTCATGCTGATCAGTCTTCTGCGCCCGGTCGCGGCAGGTATGTGCCGGCGGTCATCACCTCGCCCATGACTTTCGGCACCTACGGTCCCCCCGGGCTCTCAGTACCCTTGACCGCTATGGAGGATCATCCCCGCAGCGCCCCGGTCTCCGCGGTTGCTCCCCGCAAGGTGCGCCGTGCCGAGGCCTTCGCCGGGTTCGCGGTCATGGGGCTCAGCCTGGTCATCGGGGTGCTCACCCTGGTCATTGACGACCCCATCATTCCCGTCCCAGCGTGGGCCGGCCTACTCGTGGTGTGGTGTGCCTCCACGTGCCTGTCCGCCAGTGAACTGCCCAGCCGCGCCGGGCAGCTGCTGCTCTATGCCGCCGCCGTGCTGACCTCCTGGTTGCTGGGGGTAACGGCGTTCGGCGGCGGAATGACGGTCATTCTGATGATCGTGGTCGCTGCCGTGGGCAGCTACCTGATGCCGATGCGGTGGGTGCTGGGCGTCGTGCTGCTGAACTGCCTGGTGGTCTTCGGGCACACGTGGGTCAGCAGTGCCGACCTGGTCACAGCCGTGGTAGTCGCGAGCTTCTACCTGATCATCCATCTGGCCACGGTCTTCAGCACCTACCTGTCATGGCGGGAGAGCCAGCTGCGCACCACCTTGGAGCAGAAGAACCTGGAACTGGTGGCCGCGGGAGTGCGGTTGGAGGGCTCCGCAGCATCCGCCGAACGGCTGCGCATCTCCCGGGAGCTGCACGACCTCATGGGACACCAGCTCACGGTGCTCAACCTGGAACTGGAGGCCGCCAAGCACCGCGATGGCGCTGCCGCCCGTGAGCACGTGGAGCGCGCCGGGTCCGTGGCCAAGGACCTGCTGGCCGATGTGCGCAGCACGGTCGGCGAACTGCGCGGGGCCGGACCGGGCGACCTGCAACAGAGCCTCCAGCGGTTGGCCGGGGCGGTGCCCAGACTGGAGATCCACGTCGAGGTCGGCGCCGGGGTGCAGCCCGACGAGGACGTCTCCGCCGCTCTGGTACGCGCGGCCCAGGAGATCATCACCAACACCGTCAAGCACGCCGAGGCATCCGAACTGGCCCTGACGGTGGAACTGGACGAAGGCACGCTGACCCTCAAGGGCACCAACGACGGCCCGGCCCCGCACAGCATCACCCCCGGACACGGCCTGACCGGCCTGCGGGAGCGCTTGGAGCCGCTCGGCGGGAGCCTGGACATCAGCACCAGACCGCATTTCACCGTGGAGGTGCAGCTACCGCTCAACCGTGATCGGCAGCTGCAACCATGAGCCGGCCGGCCCCACGCGTTCTGGTGGTCGACGACCAGACCCTGGTCCGCCAGGGAATCCGCTCACTGCTCGAACTCGCCGGCATCGACGTGATCAGCGAGGCGTCCGACGGCGCGGAGGCACAGCAGGCATGCTCCACGCACAGCCCCGACGTTGTCCTCCTGGATCTGCGGATGCCGGTCTACGACGGGCTCTGGTTCCTCGAGAAGCAGTCCGAGCAGGGAAGCGAGATCCCCACGCTGGTGCTGACCACCTTCGACGACGACACCGTGGTACTCGATGCCCTGCGAGCCGGAGCCCGGGGCTACCTCCTCAAGGACGTCACCGTCGACCAGCTCGCCCACGCCGTGGAGTCCCTGGCCTCCGGAGGAACACTGATCGGCCCGTCCATCACCGAACGCCTGGTCAGAGCGATCCGGTCCGGTCCGCCGCCCGTCGGCGCCGCCGGGGCCGTCGTCGAGGGCCTCACGGACAGTGAGACCAAAGTGCTGCGTCTGGTGGCCGAGGGATACACCAACCGTCAGATCGCCGAACTGGTCCACTTGGCCCAAGGCACGGTGAAGAACCACGTCTCCGCCATCTTGGTGAAACTCGGCGCCCGCGACCGGACCAATGCCGTGCTGCGGGCTATCCGCGAGGGGATGCTCGGCTGAACACGCTGCCGGTACCGAGCACAATGCTGAGTCGTCAGACGTTCCCCCAGGGCGGATGGGGAGCGCTTGCGCGCTTCCCGTCAGTGGTCCGCACCGAAGCGCCCCGACACCGAACGCAACCGTGTCCGCTCCGGTGTCTCGGGCAGCCACGGATACCCCGTGCTCGAACCCATGACCCTGGTCGAGAACGGGCCCGAGCCTTGATCAATACGCCGTACTTCGGCAACCTCGTCGGTGAGTTCCTCACCCTCGAAGGAGTGACATCGTGCATACCCGCAAGACCTTCACCATCGTTGAGGACACCCTCCAAGAAGGGGGACGCCCGGTCGGCCCCGCGGCGCGCGTAGCCGTGGTCGCTGCGGTGATCGACAACCCCTGGCGAGGCCAGGGCTTCGTCGAGGACCTGCAGGAGGGGATCGATGCCACCGCCTCCGACCTCGGGGCTCTGCTGGCGCCCAAGGTCGTGGATGCTCTCGGTGCTCCGGTCGAGGCCTACGGCAAGGGTGCGGTCGTCGGCCTGGACGGGGAGATCGAGCACGGCTCCGCCCTGATCCACACCCTGAAGTTCGGCGACCACTTCCGCAAGGCGACGTCCGCGACGACCCTTCTTCCGGCCGTGGAGAAGAGAGGACCCGCCGGGATCGTCTTCGACATTCCGCTGAAGCACATCACCGATGCCACGATCCGGTCCCACCACCAGACAGTGGAGGTGCGGCTGCCGGACGCTCCGCATGCCGGGGAGATCGTCATAGCGCTCGCGGCCTCGGCGCAGGGCCGTCCGCAACAGCGGCTGGCCTCCCTGTCCACGGAGCAGTAAGACGGCCGAAACGGCGGCGCCCGTCGTGCTCCTCCATGGAGTCGTGCTGGCCAGGCTCATGTTGGGTCCGCTGATCGATGGGCTCGCCCGACGGACTGATCGTCCAACGGTCGCGAGGATCAAGCCGGGCACGTTGCTGTGTCCGGGGAACGGAGAAGCCCGTGGTCAGAACGATATTCTGACCACGGGCCAGGAGCGCACAACAGGCTAGACCGGCCCCCAACCGATGGCATGGGCGACCAAGAGCGCGGTGGTCCCCATCGCCAGCCAGATCAGCATGAGCGGCCAGATGAACCGCACCCACTGGGTCCAGGACACCCCGGCGAGCGCCAGGCACGCCATGAAATAGCCGGACGTGGGGTAGAAGATGTTGGCGAACCCGTCGCCGATCTGGAAGGCGAGCACGGAGGTCTGGCGAGTGACGCCCAGGATATCGGCCAAGGGCGCCATCACCGGCATCGTGATGACTGCCTGCCCGCTGCCGGACGGGACCAGGAAGTTGAATGATCCCTGGACCAAGAGCATGCCCAGCGGGGCGAGCATGGCCGGCAGCCCGATGGTCGCGGCGGCAAGCCCGTGGACCACGGTGTCCAGGATCTGCCCGTCTTCGAGCATGACCGCCACGCCGCGGGCGAGCCCGACGACGATTGCGCCCATCAGCACACTGCGCATGCCCTCGGTGAACGAGTCACATACCTGCGTGGTGTTGAGGCCCGACACCAGCCCGACCACGACACCCATGGCGAGAAACAGCCCGGCCAGCTCGAACATGAACCATCCCAGGCCGAGTACCCCGTAGAGGAGCAGGGCCAGGAACCCCAGGAGGACGACGATTCCGGCCACCTGGCGCTTGGTAGCCGCCGCCGGTTCGGTCTCGGTGGACTTGGTGAGCTCAGCGCGCTTCTTCTGGTCCTCGGCGTAAACCAGGCTGTGTTCGGGGTTCTTACGAACTTTGGCTGCGTAGTGCATCACGTACAGCACGGCGGCCGAGACGACGCCTACGAACAGCACCATGCGCAGGCCGATACCGGAGTACAAGGGGATGCCGGCGATGTCTTGGGCGAGCCCGACGGTCACCGGGTTGGTAAGGGCGGCGGAGAACCCGGCCGTGGTCGCGCACAGAGCCACCGCGGCCGCGGTGATGGAGTCGAAGCGCAAGGCCAGCATCAGGGGGAGGATCACTGGAATGTAGACCAGGCTGAGTTCTTGGGTGCCGATGAAGGTGGCGATGAACGCGAAGGGGACCATCAGCAAGGGGATGGTGAGCAGCCCTCGGTGGGAGAAGCGCCGCGCCAGCCGCCCGACCCCCAGATCGATGATTCCGGTGGCCCGCAGCACCATGAATGCTCCGCCGATGAGGAATGTGAAGACCACGACCTCACCGGCGTCGACCAGGCCGCGCGGTACGGCGGTGAGGAATTCGACCAGTCCCACCGGAGCGGCGTCGATGTAGCGGAAGGAGTCGGGGTCGACGATCTCCCTTCCCTGGGGGCCGGGGACGAGATCGTAGGCCCCGGCGGGCACGAGGTAGGTGGCCCCTGCTGCCAGCGTGATCAGGCTGAACAGGATGACGTAGATGTGGGGGACTTGGAAGCGCCGCTTGTCGAGCCTGGCCGTGTGTAGCTTCTTCTGCGCCTTCTGTTTGGCCTGCTTGTTCTGTTCGGTCTCACCGGCCTGGGATTCCTGGGGTGAATCCGTGGGCTGTCTGCGCGCCGGGGTCATCGATGTTCGCTTCCTGGTCGGGGAGTAGCGCGCTCGGCGCCAGCCAAGGCGGTGAACCGTGCCCCTCGTCTCCGCTCGTGGAGGTTGGTCGCAGAGGAGCCGTCCCCGCGGCGCCGGAATGCCGTTGACGGGCTGGTTGCTCCTGCCAGCCCGCCCTGGGGTCCGGTTGTGGCTGGTTGTAGTGGCGCCCGAGCGCGCGGTTGGCTGGCAGCAACGAAGGCGCACCTGGTCCAGGGGCCGTTCCGGGCCTCGCCCTCCTGATGGGGATGGGCTGGCCTGTGTCCGGGGTAAAACCCGCGAACTTCCATTCCATTATGTGGAAATGAAATGTTGCATAATGGATCTTATGCATAGCGCCCTGTTCAGCGTCAATACATACAAGCTGATCGGGCCCTATCCCAACCGGTTCCGTGTTTTCCTCCAACCTCTCGCGGTCCGCTCGATGACCGCGTTGGTTAACCGGTCTTCTCCGGCCACGGGGGGCTGGCTGGCCGTATGTGTTTCGGGAGAGTCGGGGCGAGAGGGAGCAAGGGCCAGGCGAGGCGGGGCCGGGCACGTTGCGACAGGGTGAGGCGGGGTTCCCGTCGGGTTCCGGTGCGGGAATGCGGAAGCCCGGCACCCTCGGTGGTGTTGGGCATGGCATGGCCCTCTCTTCCCACGACCTTCCCGGCGCCCGCACCGGACTGATCGGGCGTGAGCACCCCGTCGCGGTCCTGCGCTCGGCGATCGGGCGCACGGACCACAGCCACGGCGGTCTGATGCTCATCACCGGTGAGGCCGGCGTGGGCAAGTCCAGTCTGGCCACCGCTGCCGTGGAAGAGGCCCGCCGTACCGGGGCCTTGGTGCTCAGCGGATCGTGCTGGGACTCCGATGGTGTCCCCGACCTGTGGCCGTGGATCCAGGTCGGCCGTGCGCTGCGCCGCGCGGCCGACCTACCGGGGGCGGCACGGATCGACCAGGGGACCTGGGAGGCCCTGGCAGTGCTGTTCGGTGAGAACACCGGAGACCCGGGAGCCGGATTCGCCCTGTTCGACGCACTGACCGAGGCCTTAGTGTCCCTGGCCCGAAACCGGCCGGTCCTGGTGGTGCTGGAGGACCTGCACTGGGCGGACACGGCGTCTCTGGACGTCTTGGAGTTCGTCGCCCAGCACACCTGGTTCGAACGGGTCCTCGTGGTGGGGACCTACCGCGACGCGGAGGTGGAGAACGAAGGCCACCACCTGCAGAGCCGCCTGGCGTCGCTGGCTTCGAGGGCCGTCACACTCGCGCTGAGCGGACTCGAACCCAAGGAGACGGGTGCCCTGGTCGAACGCACCGCGGGGCGGCGCCCGGACGAGGAGACCGTCGAGGCGCTCCACCGCTGGACCGGCGGCAACCCGTTCTTCGTCGAGCAGGCCGCGCGCCTGTGGCAGGGCGGAAGCGGGGCCACGACCCTCGCACCCGGGGTGCGTGAGGCGGTACGGCGGCGCCTGGACGTACTACCCGAGCCGGTGCGCGGCGTGCTCACCACCGCTGCACTGCTCGGGCGCGAGTTCCACCGCCAGATCCTGGCAGCGGTGTCGCGGCAGCCCGACGCCCGGGTGGACCGCCTGTTGGAGCAGGCCGCGGTGGCGAAACTGGTGGTGATCCAGAGTGGCGGGCACTGCGCCTTCTCCCACGATCTGGTGCGGGAGACCGTGGAGGCCGACCTCACCGACGAGGACCGCGCCGCAGCGCACCTCAGCGTGGTCCGGGCCGCGGACCGCTCACCCCGGATCGCCGGGATGATGTCTCCTCCCGACCTCGCCCGGCACGCCTACGCCGCCGGAGAGGACCTGGACGCGGAACGGGCCGTGGAACTGCTGGCGCGGGCCGCGGAGGACGCCGGCGGTCGGCTGGCCGGGGAGGAGTCCCTGCGGCACTACCGCCGTGCCCTGGAGCGCGCGGACTCCCTGGCACCCCGTCCGCGCGTGCTCCTCATGCTCGACTACAGCGCCATGCTGAGCCGGTGGGGCGAGGAGTCGCACGCGGACCGGGAGTACGAGCGAGCCCTCGAACTCGCCTCGCAAGCCCGGGAACCGGAACTGTTCGCGCGGGTGGTGCTGTCCTTCCCCCACACCTGCCAGGAGGGGAGCTCCGACAGATGGGAGGAGCTCGTCGCAGAGGCACACCGCGGTCTGCTACCCGACCGGACGAGGCGGGAGGGCACACCGGAGGCCCAGGCGCGGGAGGTCTTGGAACACCTGGTCCGCCGGGCCAGAGAACGAAACGACGACGAAGCGCTGACCTTCGCACTGTCCTCCCTGCACACCACGGTGTTCGGAGCGGGAAGCGCGCGGGAACGGCTCGCCCTCAGCCGGGAAATCGAACAGCTGGCCCGACAGACCGACGACCAGCCGCTGGTGCACATCGCCTCGGCCCTGCAATGGGTGGCGCTGCTGCAACTCGGCGACCCCCGCTACCTGGAACAGTTCCGCACGTTCGCGGCACGCGCCCGAAACGAGGGCGCACCGCTGTTCGTGCTCGTGAGCCAGGTCGACCAAGCGATCGTGTCCGGGATCCTCGGAGAGTTCGAGGAGTCCGCGGACGCCCTGGCCGAGGCCCACCGCTTCGCCCCCGGTATCGGGGAGAAGGTGGTCGGAGGCGACGAGCTGCTCAAACACGAGGAGTGGGGCCTGCTCCTTCTCCAAGGGCGCCACACGAAGCTGGAGGAGCTGCACCGCCGGCCCCTGCAGCGCCCCACCCCCTTGCTGGCCGGACTGCAGCAGGCCATCGCCGCGGTCCAGCACGGCGACGCGGCCGCCGCACGCGCCTTCCTCGACGAGCACGAAGACGGCGAGCCGCCGAAGGGCACCGCCCCGCTGTGGTGGCGGCTGCGCGCACAGGTCGCCGCCGCCACCCGTGATCCGGGGTTGAGCGAGCGCGCCCGCGGCGACCTCGCCCCCTACTCCGGCGAGTGGCTGGTGTCGATGTACGGCTTCGAGATCGGGGGCCCGGCCGACCTGTGGCTGGGAAGGGCGGAGGCTGCCCAAGGGCTCTGGGAGCCGGCCTTGGAGCACCTGCGCGCGGCCGTGGCCTCCGCGCGGGCGCTGCGCTCACGTCCGTGGACGGTCGAGGCGCTGCTAGCGCTGGCCGAAACGCTGTTGGACCGCGCGGACGACGGTGACGGGGACGCGGCCCTCGCGCTCCTCGACGAAGCCGGGGGCCGGGCAGCGGGGATGCACGACGTCCCGGCACGCGTGGCTCGGTTGCGCGAACGGGCCGCGGCGGACCCGGCGCCGGTGGATTCCGGGCCGGACCACGAGTTCCGGTTCGACTCCGGTACCTGGTCGCTCCGCTTCGCCGGGTCGGTCGTTCACATGCCGGACGCCAAAGGCCTGCGCGACCTGCACCTTCTGCTGTCCAGCCCCGGAGTGGACGTGCCCGCGGTACGGCTCGTCAACCCGGCCGGCGGTGCCGAGGCGGAGTCCGCCGCCCGCATGGGCGGGGACGACGTCCTGGACGAGCGGGCCAAGGCGGAGTTCCGGCGGAGACTGACCGAACTGGACGAGCTGATCGAGCAGGCCGAAGCGCTAGGCGACGACGAGCGCGCCGCCGCCCGCGATCGGGAGCGCGCGGCGCTGCTGGGGGAGCTGCGCTCGGCCGCGGGCCTGGGCGGGCGCCCCCGGCGCCTGGGCGACGCCGCCGAGCGCGCCCGTAAGACCGTGACCGCGCGTATCCGGGACACGCTGGGGCGCCTCGACCGGCGCCACCCCGAGCTCGCCGCCCATCTTCGCGAGTCGGTGTCCACCGGAGCGCACTGTTCCTACCGTCCGAACACGCGGCCCCGCTGGCGGCTGTAAGGCCGGGCCGGATCCCCCTCTCCGGGACGGGACCCGGCCTCACAGCCGCGGTTGACGGGGCCGATCGCCACCGCGGCTCACTTACGGTTGTACAGCCACATGGTCAGCGAGCCGAAGATCAGCACCGAGGCCGCGCAGAACACGCCCACCCAGGTGATGGCGGCGGCGTCGGGCACTCCGGCCATCACGGAGCGGATCGCGGTGACCAGCTGGGTGATCGGGTTCAGGTCCACGAACACCTGGAGCCAGTCCGGCATGGTCCGCGGGTCCACGAACACGTTGCTGAGGAACGTCAGCGGGAACAGGATCAGCATGCTGATGCCCATCACCGACTTCTCCGTGCGGGCGATCAGGCCGATCGCGGTCCAGATCCACGACAGCGAGAAGGCCGCCGCCAGCAGCAACAGCACTCCGGCCACGACTCCGGCCGGGCCCCCGTCCGGCCGGAATCCCAGGAGCAACCCCAAGCCCATGATCACCGCAGAGGCGGTCGTGTAGCGGAACACGTCGCCCAACAGGTAGCCCACCATGGGCGAGGGCCGCCAGATCGGCAGGGTGCGGAAACGGTCGAACACGCCCTTGTCGATGTCGTTCTTGACCGAGGAGCCCGTGTACATCGTCGTCATGATGACGCTCATGACCATGATCCCGGGCAGCAGGAACTGGATGTAGTCCTCGGTGCCCCCGGCGATCGCACCCCCGAAGAGGTACGTGAACATGAGCGTCATCATGATCGGGAAGGCCGTGACGTCGAACAGCTGCTCCGGCACGTGCTTGATCTTGAGCATCGCACGCCAGCCGAAGGCCGCGGTGGCCGCGGCCGGGCTGGGCCGTTGGGGCCACTCCTCCGGGATCAGCACGGCCCGCAGCTCGGCTGAGGACGCGCCTGGCGAGGAGCCGGACGACGCTTCTGGCACGGCGCCGGATGAGGCGCCCGACGACGAGGCGGAAGCGGTGTTGGTCGGTGCGGTGGCCATTACGCGGCCTCCTTCGCGGTCTGGTCGTCGGTGCTCTGGTCGTGGGCGGGGTGGTCGGTCAGGGCGAGGAAGACCTCGTCCAGGCTGGGCTGGCCCAGCGCGAAGTCGTCGACCGCCACCCCGTTGCGGGACAGTTCGGCCAAGGCGTGGGCGGCCCGGTCGGCGGCGTCGGCGGACCCGGTCAGCCGCGCTGTGAGCGCCACCGGGTCAGCGGCGCTGGTGACCTCCGCCCCCATGGCCTCAGCCAGAACCCGGCGCGCTTGCTCGAGCTGGGCCGCATCGCGCAGCCGCAGCTGCACCGACCCGGCGCCGACCGACGACTTGAGCTCACCCGGGGTGCCTTCGGCGATGACCCGGCCGTGGTCGATGACGGCGATGCGGGAGGCCAGCTGGTCGGCCTCGTCCAGGTACTGAGTGGTGAGCAGCACCGTGGTGCCCTGCGCGACGATGATGCGCACGATGTCCCACACCTGGTTGCGGCTGCGCGGGTCCAGGCCGGTGGTCGGCTCGTCCAGGAACATCAGCTCCGGAGGGCGCACGATGCTGGCGGCGATGTCCAGGCGGCGGCGCATGCCCCCGGAGTAGTTCTTGGCCTGCCGGTAGGCCGCGTCCTGCAAATCGAAGGCCTCCAGCAGGAGCTCGCCCCGGCGGCGGGCGGCTGCTTTGCGGTAGCCGACCAGCCTGCCGATGAGGATGAGGTTCTCGATGCCGGTGAGGTCCTCGTCGACCGACGCGAACTGGCCGGTCAGGCTGACCTTGTCCCGCACCTTGTTGGCCTGCGTGCGTACGTCCAGGCCCATGACCTGCGCCTGTCCGCCGTCCAGTTGGAGGAGCGTGGCCAGCATCTTCACCGCCGTCGTCTTTCCGGCCCCGTTGGGGCCGAGCACGCCGTAGACCTGGCCTGCCGGGACGGTGAGGTCCAGGCCGTCCACCGCACGGTTCTTCCCGAAGACCTTCACCAGGCCCTCGGCACGGATGGCGGCGTCAGCGTCGCGAATCGCCATGGCTCCTTCTTTCTTGAGTGCGGATACTTGAGTCCGAATCGTCGGTCTCCGTAAGGAAAGACCTGGGGAAGAGGCGGGAATCATCGGGGCCACTCCCGGTACGGGCGCCGCGCGCGGGCCTCGCGCAGGGCCAGGCCCCACCACAGGAGCTGGTCGAGCATCGCCGTCGCGGCCCTCTCGATGTGCGGGCCGTCCATGTGGGGCAGGTCCTCGGTGAGCAGGTTCAGACCGACCCGGTTTCGCATGGTCACCGCTTGGAGTTCGACGAAGACGGCGCGCAGGTGCTCGACGGCGTGCAAGCCGGTGTCTCCGGTGCCGTAGGAGGTGAAGCCCACCGGTTTGGCCCGCCACTCGTCGAAGCCGAAGTCGATGGCCTGTTTGAGGGAGGCGGGGTAGCTGCGGTTGTACTCGGGGGTGACGATGACGAACCCCTCGGCCCGGTCCAAGGCTTCGGTGAAGCGGATCATCTCGGGGGTGGGGTCGGCCGGAAAGCGGTTCGGGAAGTCGAAGGCCGCCAGGTCGACGAGTTCGGGGGTGAACTCCGGGCGGGCCCTGAGCACGCGGGTCATCCAGGCGGCGATGTCCCCGCCGGAGCGGGCCTCGCGCGTGCTTCCCACGATCACCGCGGTGCGCAGCGGCGACTGCCCGTCCAACGGGTCCAGTGTCCCGGTGCCGTCCATAGCCGTGGTCCTCCCGCCTGTCTCGCTGCTTGCCCAGGAGGCGCGAGACGGCGTCCGGCTTCCGCTAGACGGGAGCTAGCGGCGGTTCAGTCTTCGCTGCTGGACTTGGGCAGCACTACGACGGGGATGGGGGAGCGGTGCAGGAGGCCCTGGCTCACCGAGCCGAGGAAGAGCCCTCGGACCGTGCCCCGGCCGCGGGAGCCGACCACGATGGCGTCGGCCCCTGCGGCGGCCTTCAGCACCGCGTCAACCGGGTGGGAATCGGAGCGTACGACGCTGACCTCGACAGCGGAGTCGTCGCGGTCCTCGAGCGCGTCCGCGAGCAAGTCGGTGACCAGCTGCTCGGACTGTTGGTCGAAGACCTCCTCCAGGGACTGGAGACCGGGGCCGTACGCCCCGGTCGGGTAGCCGTAGGGGAGGGGTACCTCCCAGCTGTTGACCACGACGAGTTCGCCCTCGGCCTCCGCCACCAAGTCCGCGGCCAAGCCCAGCGCGCGGCGGGAGGGGTCGGAACCGTCGACGCCGACGACGATGCGGTCGAGGGAGGTCTTCGCCGAACGCCCCTCGCCGTCGTCGGGCACCACGACGACCGGGCAGGGCGCTTGGGCGGCCACGCGCACGCTCACCGACCCCACGAACACCGAGGCGACCGTGCCCAGGCCCCGGGTGCCCAGCACGATCAGGTCGTCCGGGCCGCTCTGCTGGATCACCGCCAGCGGCGCCTCGTCCATGGTCGAGACGGTCTGGGCCTCGACACCGGGTTGGAGTTGGGCCGCGTGCTCGCTGGCCTCGGTGAGCACAGCGGTGGACTGCTCGGTCATCTCGGCGGTCGGTGAGAGGCGGGAGATCCTTCCGGTCGCCACGAACACCGGCATGCCGAGAGCGTGCACGATACGCAGTACAGTCCCGCGGCGGGCGGCTTCCGCGGCGGCCCACTCCAGGGCTGCCCGGGAATGGGAGGAGCCGTCTACACCGACGACGACCTTGGACCTGTTCTCCTGCTCCGCTGCCATGATCTTCCCCCTCGATCCGGTTTCCGCACCGCCGACAGGTCATCCAGGGTGGCTCCGCCACAGCCGGGCCGTGTCTCCTCGCACTCCGACCAGTCGACCGAACGAGCTGTTTCCAGTCAACCGTCACCTACCCGAAGACAGTAGGGGCATTGGACAGGCGCTGCCGAGACCAACGGCCCACGGGACGGGAAGGCGGTTCACACCGCCCCCGCCCGCTCGTTTCGTAGCCGGGTCCGGATACGCGGGACAAACCACGCGGCGGCAGCTGACACCAGGAGGCAGTAGGTACCCAAGGCCGTGATCTGGGCCGGGTAGCCGACCCCGGCGTCGATCAGCAGACCGGCGACACCGGGCCCCGCGGCGGAGGCAAAGACGAGGACCGCCACGATGATCGACCGGATGGAGCCCAGGTGCTCGACCCCGTACACCTCCGGCCACACCGTTCCGAACAGGCCCAGGGACAGCCCGTTCGTGATTCCGTACAGCAGCATGAACACCGCAACGCTCCACGGCCCCTCCGCCATCGCCAGGACGAGCAGACCCAGACCCAAGGGGAGCAGGTAGACGGGGACGAGTCGCAGCGCGGTGAGGCGGTCGACAAGGATGCCGCCCACCAGGTTGAACACCACGGTCGTGACCGCGTACACCGACAGAGTCGAAGCGAACAGGGCCGGAACCCACCCCCGTAGCTCGGTCAGGTACGCCTGGTGGAAGAACACGGTGTTGCCGATCAGGGCCGGTGCGACCATGGCGGTGAGAACCAGATAGAAGTAGGGGTCGCGCAGGGTCTGGCGACGCGTCCAGCCACGGACCGCGGCCACGGGACGGTCACCGCCCGCGCCGGTGAGCGTGCGCTCCCGGCCCATGAGGACGGACATCGGCCACGCCAGCAGTAGGAGAAGTGCGGCCACGAGCCACCACGCCTCCCGCCATCCCGCAACGGCCAGGACGGCGACGACCGCGAGCGGCAGGACGGCCTCCCCGGTGTTCAACCCCAGCGTGGCCACCGAAGTGGCGCGTCCGCGCTCCCGGTCGAACCACCGTCCGGTGAGGGTGAAGGAGGTGTGGGTCATCATGCCCTGGCCGAACAGCCGCAGGGTGAAAAGGGCCAGGAAGAGGATCCACACCTGGGAGGCCAGCGCCATGATCGCGGCCCCGAGGGCCAGCATCAGTGCGAGCGCGGGAACGATCCGCCCAGCGCCGTGGCGGTCCACCACCTTGCCCAGCTGGGTCATCGCCAGGGCACTGGCCAGGGTCGCGAACATGAACAGGGAACTGAACTGTCCGTGGGTGAGGTCGAGGGTCTGACGGATGTCAGCGGAGAAGAGGGAGACGAAGAAGGTCTGACCGAAGGAGGAGAACAGGAAGAGCGCGAAACAACCCAGAAGCCAGCGCCGGTTGGCGGCCAGGAAAAACAGGTAGGTGCGCATGTCAGACCGGTATCCTTTTGGTTGGCGCCATGGCGGACACGGCGTGATTGTCGTGTCGCTTCACATCCGGATGGGCCGTGTCAACGTCGTTCGAAAAGTGGTTCTGGCACGGATTTGGTGAAGCGCCTGCGCCGACAGGGCTCTGCTCGCGATGATGCGAGGTGTCCCTCTCCTCCTTCTTCAACCTGTTCGTTCCCCGCCTGACGGAACTCTTGACACACCTAACTATGGCCCTGGGTGGGCGAGCGGGCGCCCGACTGTCTGCTCACCTGGACGCCGCGGTCAGCCGGATGAGCCTGCTGCGCTCGATCCGCACCAGGCCCGAGACCGCCGTGGAAACACCCCGCGTCCTCGGAGTGGATGGTTTCGCTGTGCAAGGGCCATGCCTACGGAACGCTGTTGGTTGACCTTGAGGCCCGCCTGGGACACCGCTCGCAAGCCGTTCGTGTGGCCCGAATCGACCGAGCAGATCCTGTCCTCCCTCGGCCAGCTACCGCAACGAAATTACGACTCGGGACACCAGGGATCGACGCGCTGGCAACGGCTCAGACCAGTCCAGTCAATAGGGCCGAGGACTCCAGCGCAGACAACGCAGTGTCGGAGTTGTTCACCGCCAGCCTCAAGCGCGAGACATTGGAGGGAAGGGGGCCTCGAACGCTGGATCACGGCCCAGGCGGCCCGCTTGGCGGCATTCTCCTGGGCGGGTCCCCCAGGCACGGCTGGCCGCTCTGACTACTCGCATAGAGCCTGCAGGCTCAGCCGTTCCACATCAAGAATGTGGCTGGTCATGGCCTCATGAGCGATCTCCGGGTCGTGGTGCTCGATAGCGGTGAGAATGCGTTGGTGACCCTCGAAGGACACCTGTATCCCTCCGGAGGTCCGCAGGGAGTAGTTCCTGCTGTCTAGGAGCAGCTCGTTGATTCCTTCGACCATCTTGGCCAGCAGCGCGTTCTTCGTTGTTTGCGCGATAGCTAGGTGGAACGCGCTGTCCGCGTTGACGAATGAGGTTCCCTCGGCAATGCAGCGCTCCTGGTCACTCATGTGGCGGCGCAGCTCGTCGAGGTCGTGCTCCTCGGCCTGTATTGCCGCGGTCTGGGCGAGCTGGGGCTCGATGAGTCGGCGAAGTTCGAACTGGTCGTTCAGCGGGGCGTTGACCAGGCTGAGCGCGGTGGCGAGCTCGGTCACGCTTGAGATCTTTGCCCGAACGAACGTTCCCGCACCGACATGGCTCTCGACCAGCCCTTGACTTTGCAACAGGGAGAGCGCCTGGCGGATGGTCGCCCGGCTTACATGGAAACGCTTGGCGAGATCCCGTTCCGGAGGGAGCCGCTCCCCGGAACGCAACACCTCCCGCTGCATGAGGTCACGTAGCTGCCGTGCGACCTCCTCGTGTGCCTTCGTGCGGGCGATGGGGTTGATGGCAAGGTCGTCCTGTTCGTTCACCCTTCTCACTCTAGACCGTCAGCGGTCCATTGGCTGAACCGATTTTTTCGCAAACAGTTGACCAAGAGTGTGATCCGTGACATCTTTTTGGTCTAGAAGACAAGCCTCTATACCAATGGTCTGTTCATTGACCCACTGGAGTGTTGTATGTCGCATACCACTCGTGCCGTGACGCTGGCCCAACGCGGGATGGTGGCATCACCGCACTACCTCGCTTCGCTCGCGGGGCTAGACACTCTGCGAGAGGGCGGGAGCGCGGTGGACGCGGCCATCAGCGTCAACTCGACCCTCGGAGTCGTCTACTCGCACATGACCGGAGTGGGCGGAGATGCGATCTGGCTGATCTACGACGCCGCCTCCGGCTCCGTACACGCGCTCAACGGCAGCGGCAGAGCTGGAGCCAACGCCACGCGGGACCTGTTCGCCTCCCAGGGGCACACCACTATTCCGGTGCGCGGCCCAAAAGCGGCGATCACGGTCCCCGGCACGGTGGACAGCTGGTGCGCGGCCCACAATTGGTTCGGCACCCTTCCCCTGGCGCACACACTGCGCACGGCGATCAACTACGCCCGCGGCGGCCATGCGGTCTGCGCGGGCAAGGCAAGGTGCCTTAATGAGGTCAGCGACGTACTGCGCCGCTACAGCTCCTCACGTGAAACCCTGTTCACCTCAGGCGGACAACCACCCAAGCCTGGCGACGTGGTCCGCTTCCCGAAACTGGCCGAGACGCTGGAGACGATCGCTCAACAAGGCCGAGACGGTTTCTATACCGGCGCCGTGGCCGAGGAGATCGTCGGCTCACTGCAAAAGGCCGGTGGCCTTCTCACCATGGAGGACCTCGCCGCCCACCGTTCCGAGTGGGAACAACCGCTGTCCACCACCTACCGAGGGTTCGAGTGCTTCCAGCACCCTCCGAACTCTCAAGGCTTCGTGCACCTCATGATGCTGAACATCCTCGAGGGGTTCGACCTTTCGCAGATGGGCCAGACCAGCGCCGACTACCTGCACACCGTCACCGAGGCCACCAAGCTGGCCTTCGCCGACCGGGACCGCTACCTCACCGACCCGGACTTCACCGACATCCCACTCGACACACTGCTATCCAAGCAGTACGCCGCCGAACTCCGGGACCGCATCCGGCCCGACCTCGCCCGCCAGCCAGGCCAACCTTCCACACTCGCGGGCGACACCACCTGCAGCGTGGTCGTAGACAGCGCGGGCAACGCAGTATCGGTGATCCAGAGCCTCTACCACGAGGTCGGATCGGGGTTCGTGGCCGGTGACACCGGTGTGCTGTTGCAAAATCGCGGCTCGTTCTTCTCCCTTGACGAAGAACACGTGAACACCCTCGAACCGGGTAAACGCACTTTCCACACCCTCATGCCCGGGATGCTGCTCCGGAACGGCCAGCCATACCTGGTGTACGGAACGATGGGTGGCGAGGGCCAACCACAGACCTCAACAGCCCTGGTGAACCGCATAGTGGACTACGGCGACGAGGTCCAGCAGGCCATTGACCGCCCCCGATGGCTTCACGGGCGTACCTGGGGCGAGCAGAGCGAGGATCTGCGCGTCGAAAGCCGCATCCCCGAGTCAGTCCGCTCCGGCCTGCAGCGCCGGGGCCACACGGTACATACCGTGGACGAGTTTGACGACATCATGGGGCACGCGCAGGCGATCCACGTTGACTCCAGCAGAGGAGTCCTCATGGGAGGTGCCGACCCTCGGGGCGAAGGACTCGCCCTGGGCTGGTGACCCCCAGTGGCATTTATCTGTCCATGAGTAAAGGAAGTCAGCCACATGGACATGCCCGTCACGGTTCTGAACTGGAGCTTGGCATTCCTGCCAATCGCCCTACTCCTATTCATGATGATCGCACGCCGTTGGGGCGCGGCGGAAGCTGGACCATTAGCCTGGATCATCGCGGCGGTAGTGGCCGCCGCAGTATTCGAGCTGCCCCTTCCTGACCTCGGCCTGCAGAGCGTCAAGGGTACCTGGGACGCTATCACCATTCTCTACGTCGTGTGGCCGGCGATCCTGATCTATGAAGTTACGCGGGAAGCCGACGCCTTCGAACCATTCCGGCGCGGTATCACTCGATTGCTGCCGCACCCACTGATCCAGGTCATGGCCTTCGGGTGGATCTTCGCGTCGTTTCTGCAGGGCATTACCGGTTTCGGTGTACCCGTCGCTGTATGCGCTCCCCTGCTGATCGGGATCGGCGTCCGGCCGCTGTACGCTGTCGTCATCCCGCTTGTGGGGCACGCCTGGAACAACACCTTCGGCACCCTCGCCGTCGCGTGGCTTGGGCTTGGCCAGGTCACTGATATGTCGCCCGCAGTGGCTGCGACTACAGCCCTGTACGCCGCCGCCTTCGTCTGGATCCTGAACCTCATGGGCGGGCTTCTTGTGTGCTGGCTCTATGGCAAGGTGCGGGGAATTCTGGAAGGGCTCCCCGCGGTCTTGGCGATATCGCTGGTGCACGGCGGGCTGACACTCGTCCTCTCCCAGTGGAGCGACGTGCTCAACGGCTTCATCGCCGGTGTCGTCGGCTTCGCCCTGATCTTCGTTCTAGGAAGGCTGCCCAGGTACAAGCGGACCCCCTCTGTAACCGGCAGCCGTATCTTCGAATCGGGCCCCGGCCACGTAGGAGAGTCTCTCGCCACTACGGAGGGAGCCCCGACCAGTGGCGGCGCCGGACGCACCCTCACTGACGGCGGTGCTGGTGGCGGTGCCACAGAAGAGTCCACACCGGGTTCCGAAGCAGCCTCAGCGAAGCGAATGTCGCTGAACCGAGCGTTTATTCCTTATTACGCTCTGCTGGTGATCACTCTCGGGATCCTGCTCACGCCACTGGAGAGGCTGCTGGAGGTCTACTCGATCGGCCCGTCATTCCCCGAGATCACCACCGGTCTGGGATTCATCACCGGGGCCGAAGATGAGTCAGTAACGATATTGACCACCCCGGGAACATTCCTGTTCGCTGCGGCCTTCATCGGTTACTTCGCCTACCGCTCTATGGGCTACATCCATACGGGAGGGTTGCGTCGTATCGGGTCGAACACCGCCGGAAAGGCCATACCGGCAACGATCGCCGTCGTGAGCCTGGTGGCTATGGCCGCCGTGATGCAGGGGGCAGGCCAAGCAGAGGTACTCGCTTTGGGGATAGCAGCTACCACGGGCGGCTTCTACGCGTTCCTCG
This sequence comes from Nocardiopsis oceani, assembly GCF_054777395.1. NCBI lineage: Bacteria > Bacillati > Actinomycetota > Actinomycetes > Streptosporangiales > Nocardiopsidaceae > Nocardiopsis > Nocardiopsis oceani. The sequence goes on along the minus strand of NZ_BAAHAR010000051.1, from coordinate 8,535 downwards.
CACCGTTCATTGGCGTTCTCGGCGCCTTCATGACCAGCTCCAACCTCGCATCTAACCTACTCTTCGGTGGATTCCAGGAGAGCACCGCAAACGCCGCTGGGTTGAACCAATCCGCTGTCCTGGGCGCACAGACCGCCGGCGGAGCCACCGGCAACATTCTCGCCCCGGGGAACGTGATCCTGGGCACCACCACTGCCGGCATCCTCGGCCGTGAGGGCGATGTGCTGCGCATTACCCTCCCGCTGACCCTGCTCATAGCCGCTGTGATCGGAGTTGCCGTTCTCGCGGTTGCCTAGCCCTCATGTAAGGAGTCCAGATGGATGCTACAGGCCGCGCCCAATCCCTGGCGGGCATCGTGACGATCGCTGCGCTGCCGCTCCTATACATCGGCGGCACTCAGCAGGTGACGATCCTCGTCGTGATCGGGTTGGTCCTGTTCACCGCCGCGATGACTATTACACCGGCGATGCATTTTCTCATCACCCTGCGCCGTGGTCGGGACGCGCACGGCTAACTTCTTGGTGCGCAATAACGATCAGGTCCTTGCCTGGGAATAAAGCAGGCCGTGCGGTGAGGTATTTCTACAGTGCAATACCTGGGCTGGGCCGCACGGCCTTTCCCAGCCTATTGTCACAAGGCCTCAGCCGCTACGACTGGGCAAAATCTTTGCCGGCCTCGCCACTAGAAACTCAGTGTCCATGTCCAATGGGCGGAGAGCCCGGGCGTTGGCGAGTGATGCGCTGCCAACACTGGTTGGCCTTCTTGAACGAACGAAGTCGTCTGTAGTTCTTGCGGATCCAGCGCACCAGGTAGGCGTTGGCGCGCTCCAATAGGGGCAGCAGTGCAGAACCGTAATGCGTTTCAACGTCGTTCGAAAAGTGGTTCTGGCACGGATTTGGTGAAGCGCCTGCGCCGACAGGGCTCTGCTCGCGATGATGCGAGGTGTCCCTCTCCTCCTTCTTCAGCCTGTTCGTTCCCCGCCTGACGGAACTCTTGACACACCTAACTATGGCCCTGGGTGGGCGAGCGGGCGCCCGACTGTCTGCTCACCTGGACGCCGCGGTCAGTCGGATGAGCCTGCTGCGCTCGATCCGCACCAGGCCCGAGACCGCCGTGGAAACTCCCCGCGTCCTCTACACCAGCTCCGATCGAGCCCGCTTCCGTCAGGGAGACACCGAACATGGCACGTACTGTGCGGGAGAGGTGGGGGCTGTCAGCGAAACCCGTGTCCTGGGTAGCCGGCGGGGCGGAAGTAGACCCGTCGACGTTCGCCGGCGGGCTGACGGAAACCGGGTGTCTCCGTGAGGGAGGGGCTGTTAGCGTCACGGGTATGTGGGACAGGCCTGTTGACCTCGATGAATGCCGGATCCAGGACGCATTGGCGGGTTGGGGGATCCATGCCGTGGCGATGGCGTACGTCCCCTTGGGGTTCGGCGACCACCACTGGAGCGCCACCGACACCTCCGGGCGGCGCTGGTTCCTCACCCTCGCCGACCTGGAGCACAAACCCTTCCTCGGGGCGGATGCCGACACGGTCCTCGGCAACCTGGCCCGGGCCATGGACACCGCCGCCCAGCTTCACGACGAGGGCGGGCTCGGGTTCGTGGTGGCGCCGCTGCGCTCGGCCGCCGGCGCCACTGTCGAGCGGGTCGGCCAGCGCTACGCGCTGAGCGTCTTCCCCTACACGGAGGGCACCTCGGGGGACTTCGGGCAGGAACTCGAACCCGAGCAGCGCATCCGGGTCCTGGACACCCTCGCCCGCCTGCACCGGCGCACCCCGCCGGACAGCATCCGTGTGGCCCGCCCGGAGCTGGCCGGGGCCGACCGGCTGTCCGAGCTCGCTGCGGACCCGGAGAAGGTCGGCGACCAAGGGCCCTTCGCCACCCTTACATCGGAGCTCCTCGACCGGCACCGCACGGTTCTCCTGGGCCGCCTCGAACAGTTCGCCCTGCACGCCGCCGAGGTCGACACGTCCCGCGTCGTCACCACCCACGGCGAACCGCACCCCGGCAACCTGCTGTGGCGCAACGGCGGCCCGCTGTTCGTGGACTGGGACACCGTGGGACTGGCCGTCCCCGAACGCGACCTCTGGCTGGTCACCGACGACCCCGACGAGCTCTCCCACTACGCCGACGGGGCCGGGCACGTCCCCGACCCCGCGCTGCTCTCCCTGTACCGGCTGCGCTGGGACCTGCAGGACGTGGTGGAGTTCGTCGACTGGTTCGCCGCGCCGCACCAGCGCGGCCCCGACACCGAACAGGCCTGGCGGGACCTCGGCACGATCCTGGCCAGGCTGGACGGCTGACCGCTCGGCTTCGCCACCTGCCCCACCTCGTCCGGTCGACCGCCCACCCCGAGGGCTCAGCTGTGGGTTACCACGGGAACGAACACCCGCAGCGCGGCCGGGCGCTTGCGGAACGCCACGGTAGCCGAACCCTCCATCACCTCACCGTCCACCGCGAGCAGGCGCGGCTTCTCCGGGATGGCCAGGGTCAAGGCCTCGGCCAGCCGCTCGGTGTAGCCCTCACCGGCCAGATGCCGACCGAACAGCACGTCCGCCACGGCACGCAGCCTGGGGAACGGCGACCGCGCGCACAGCACCCGCACGTCCAACCGCCCGTCGTCCAGGCTCTCCCGCAGGCCCGGCACCCGCGCGTGCGTCCGGTACCGGCAGTTGCCCACGAACGCCCACCACACCTTGGCCGGGCGCCCGTCCACCAACGCCGGGGTGGGCTGCACATCGCGCAGGTCGCGCCAGATCGCCAGCGTGAAGGCGGGCCACTTGCCGATCCGCTCGGCCCAGCGGTCGCGCCGCTCCACCATGCGTGGATACGACCCGAACGACGCCGTGTTGAGGAAGATGTGCCCGTCCACCTCTCCCACGTCCACGCGGGCCACCTGGCGGTCGGCGAAGGCGCGCAGCGCGATCTCCACCGAGGTCAGCCCCAGGGTGCGGGCGAAGTTGTTCAGGGTCCCGTCCGGCAGCACCAGCAGCGGCCGGTCGTGGGCCAGCGCGGCCGTGGCCCCGGCATTGACGGTGCCGTCGCCGCCCGCCACCGCGAGCACCTCGCAGTCGCGGGCCGCCTTGTCCATCACCTCGGCGACGTCGTCTTCGACGGACATCGGAACGATGCGCGCGCGGGGCAGATGCCGGGCCACCCGGGTGGTGGTGTCGGCGGTGGTCAGGGTAGGGACCGTACCGTCGCCCCCGCGCGGGTTGAGCACCACGGTCACTCCGGCCCCCTCACGGTCCACCTCGGCCTCGCCCGCGGGGACGGTGCTCGCCCCGAAGGCGAGTTCGGGCCGCGGCGGGACGAGGGCCCGGGCGAGCACGGCGGCGCCGGCGCCCACGGCCAGGCCACCGAGCACGTCACCCGGGTAGTGCACCCCGCTGTACACGCGGGAGAAGCCGACCGCGCCCGCTATCGCGGACACCAGCACCGACAGCGGGACCGGCGCGTCGGCCATGACGCCGCCCGCGTAGCCGGTCGCGGCGGCGGTGTGACCGGACGGGAAGGAGGAGCTGAGGTAGCTGCGGTAGGGAAAACGGGCGGTGGGCACCGCCGAGCTGTCCGGCCGCGGGCGCCGGGCCAGGTACTTGACGGCGGTGGCGCCGATGTTGGCCGCACCAGCGGCGACGATCGCGCGCAGTGCGGTGCGGCGCAGCCGGGGCCCGCCGGTGACCGCGAGGGTGGCCGAGACCAGCACCCAGGGCGCCATGTTGTCGGTGGTCTGGACGAACTTGGGCGTGTACCCGTCCAGGTGTGGCGTGCCCACCCGGGTGACCCGGTCGTACACGCGTCGGTCGAACCGGTGGAGCCGCTGGAGCAGTCGCATGGAGCCAGCCTGGTGGCCCCGGGGTGTGTTGTCCATAAGCGCGCGCCGTGCAGCTGTCCCCGAAGCCTCGCAGAGCCGCCGCTCCCTTCCGGCCCCTGGTCCCCGTGCACACCGGCTGATAGCTTTTCGCGGTCCCCGAATTGCCCATCTCGCAAGTGAGGTAGGACCAAGACAGCGTGGCGGAGAAGACCGAACGGCGAGTGGGCAGACCCGCGGGTGCGGCGGGCCGGTGGCTCATCCTCGTGGGGGCCGTGTTGGCGGTGGGCGCGCTTACCTGGGGGTTGTTCGTATACCAGCCCGACGCTCTGCCGGAGAGCATGGGCGGCCTCTGGTGGCTGTTTTTCCTCGCCGCCGCCCTGTGGCTCTACCCGGTCTCCCGGAGCGAGGACGTGTCCAGGGCGTGGGAACCGCGGGTCTCGACGCGGGTCCGGGTCCTTCTGCTGGCGGCGCTCGCCGCCGGTCTCGCTGTGTTCACCTGGATCGGCGCCCCGCGCGAGGCGTTCAGCTGGTGGGCCGACCCCGCCCACCACCACTCGCCGTCGGTGCCAGAGGTGGCGCTGTGGCTCGGCAGATGCGGAGTGACCCTGGGTGTGTTGGTGATCCTGGTCGGGGAACGGCCCGGCCGGACCTTCCCCGCCACGGTGCCCCGAGCTGGCGCCGCACCGCCGTGGGCACGGCCGCCGGGGTAGTCGCCGTGGTCCTGCTGACGGTGCTGGCGGTGCCGCTGACCTACCGCCCCGTTGTGCACAGCGTCGCGTCCGCCGGGAGCGAGGCGGTCCCGGTGCCGGAGGACGTGACCCGGGTGGGGTGGACCTGGGAGCCGCCCGAACACACGGACCTCCTCTCGACCGATGCCGGGACCCGGGGGCCGGTGTTCACGGTCACTGACGGGCTGGTTGCCCTGGACGGCCAGGCGGGAGAGGAACTGTGGGCCTACCGCCAACCCGGCGCCACAGAGGTGGAGAGCGGTGTGATCGCCGGCGGGGAACTGGCGTATGTCCGGTACCGCGACCTGTTCGAGGGCGGGGAGGGGACAGTGCTGCTGGACACCGCCACCGGTGAGGTGGTCGAAGAAGGGGAGTGGCCCGAGATCAGCGATCCAGAACACGTGCTCGACGAGCCGGTAACCGCCGCCGGTGTCACCCTGCGTGCCGAGGACCCCTACCGGGTGGACGGCGAGGAGACCGTCTTCGCCTACGAGTCGGAGAGTGCCGAGCCGGTGTGGGAGCACACGCCGGAAGGCGGTCCCGAAGAGCTCTGCTACGGGGAGGAGCCACTGCCCTTCGGGGACACGGTGCTGCTCGGATACCGCTGTGCCGAACCCGACCTGTGGAAGGAGGAGCAGGAGTGGGAGGACGAGGAGGGGCAGGTGCCCGAGTCACTCTCCGGGCCGGTGGAGGCCTCCGTGGTGGCGCTGGACGCGCGCACCGGGGACGAGCTCTGGTCCCGTGACTGGACCTGGCAGCACGACGTCTCACAGAGCGATCGCGTGGGGCGCCTGGCAGGGTTGAACCTGATCGACGGAGGTGCGCCCCTGAACAGCGGCGCCGAAACGGCTCTGGGGGTGCGGACGGCTTCGGGGGCAGAGGCCTCGGTGGTCGATCCGGCCACCGGCGAGGACGTCGTGGACCTGACCGGGTACGACTGGGTCGAGCTGTACGGGTTCGACACCGGGACGGTGATCTACCGGACCGATGATTTCCCGGAAGGAAACGACACCAACCGCCGGTGGTCGGAGGAAGACGGACACGACGAGGCCCACGGGTCCCGCCCCAGCGGCTGGCACCACCGCAGCGACGGGGTGCTCGCGGACCGGTACCTGGTGACGGAGCGCGGTGAGGGCGACCAGGGGCTGCAACTCCAGGTCGAGACACACCCCTTCGGTGCGGAGAGAGCAGAGAGGGTCACCCCGGTCGAGGACTCCCCGGACAGGGAGCTCGTCTTCTCCGAGGCGCAGAGTCCCCAGGCGGTCCCCGGAGCAGTCGTGTTCCTGGTGGAGAACGTGGTGGGCGCTAGGGAGCAAGCCGTCCTCTACGGCCTGGTGCCCTGACCGTCGGCCGGTGCCGTTCCAGTGGTACAGGCCCCGAGGGCGGTGCCGCTTCCGGTGCTGGTGACCGCATCCGGCCCTGGGAAGACGTTTCGGTAGGCCCCCGGGAGAGGTAGATTTCCGGCGTTCCCCCTTGGAAAGGCGCCCATGTCCACCGAGAACCCCGACCCGATCCACGTCGTGGTCCTGCACTCCGAGCAACCGCTCACCGTCGACCTCGACGAGGCCCACCCCGGCTGCCGGGTCACCGTCCTCACCGACGGTGTCCCCGACGCGGTCAGCGAGGGGACCGAGCCGCCGGACGTCGTGTCGATGCCGCGCTACGAATGGGCCGACCAGCTCGCCCGCTGGGCGCGCGGCGGGGAGGTCGACGTGGTGACCAGGGACGAGACCTGCCAGGACGTGTGCGCCGAACTCCGCGCCGGGCTCGGGCTGGTCCCGCGGCCCCGCGCCTCCGCCGACCACTGACCCACGGTTCCCGAACCGGGCCTCCCGACGGTGCGTCGGCCGCTGCTAGTTTGTCGATCGCACGACGGGCGGCGGGGCTTCGCGCGCGCGGCGCCCGAACCCGGGTCGGGAGGCGGTCTTGGCGGAAAGCACGGAGGCGACCGGGCGCAGCGTGCCGGTCCGTGCCCTGCTCTGGTCCACGGCCGGGATCCTGGCCCTAGTGCTCGCCGCCGGGCTGGCGGTCTCCGTCGCCTACCCGGGCACGGTCCACCGGGTCGCCGACACGGATCGCGGCGATCCGCCGTCGTACCCCTTCGACGTCCGCGAGCAGGGCTGGGATTGGCAGCCGCCGCGGGGCACCTCGGTGACCGGTGTGGGATCCGGACCACACGGGCCGGTCATGGAGCTCAGCGACGGGTTCACGGCCCTGGACGGGACCACGGGTGAGGAGCTGTGGACCTACCGGAAGCCCCGCACGGACGGGCTGGAAACCCGCTTGTTCGAGGGTGCGGCACTGCTCGTCCACCGTCCGGGCGACGGTCCGTCGACGGAGACTCTGCTGGACCCCGGAACCGGTGAGATCACCGCCGAGCGCCCGGCGGCCGAACAGGGTGTGCTGGCGTACACCCTCCCGACCGCCCTGCACGAGTACCGGAACGGTGCCGGGCGTCAGGGGTTCGAGGCGCGTGAGGCGGACTCCGGCGACCCCCGGTGGGCCTTCGTCCCCGAGGCCGACGACCTGCTCTGCGAGTACCAGCCCCACCCGTGGCCGACGTACGCGCCGGACACCGGTGCGGGACGCGTAGTGGTGGCCCAGGCCTGTGTGGACGCCCAGGAGTACGAGGAGGGGACGCTCACGGGTTCCGCCGACGCCCCCGGACCGGGTGGCGTCGAGGACATTCTCGTCTACGGCGGTCAGCTGGACTCGATGGCCGCGGTGGTCTCCGCCATGGATCTGGACACGGGGGAGGAGCTGTGGCGCCACGAGCAGCCGGTCACCGAACCCGCGGACCGGATCGAACTGGACCGGGTGAGCGGAACCCCGTCCGAGTTCGGGGCGGAGCACGCTTTCCGGCTCATGGACCACGACGGCCAGGTCCTGCTCGACCCCGGTACGGGGGAGCCTCTCGACCGGCCCGAGGAGGCGCTCGACGAGGACGGGCTGCCCAGACCGGACGCCGAATGGGTCCTGCGCGCGGACGCCGACGGAACGGTTCTGGCGGTGCCGACCGAGGGCGCTGACGGGGAGTTCGCCGCCGGAGAACGGGAAGCGTTCGAGGTGCTCACCGCCGACGCAGATGGGGACGTCAGGGCCCGGCTGACGATCGACGAGGAGGGGGTGCACTCGGGACACTTCGCGCACGCCGCCGTACTGGAGGACACGCTGCTCGTCCCCCGGGTCGACCCTCAGCCGGACGCGGAGGGCGGTGTGGTGTCGGTGCTCGTCGCCTCGCTGGCCGCGGACGACCTCGGCGGCGCGTGGCTGGAGGTAGGTCCCGCCTCCTCCGGCGCGGAAGAGGGATACCGCCTGCTTCCGGTTCCCGGGGCGGTCGTGTCCTACACCACCGACGGCGACGGTTCCGTGGTCGATATCCGCGCCCTGGTTCCCTGAGACCCGGTTCCCTGAGACCCGGTGCCCTGAGACCCGGTTCCCTGAGACCCGGTGCCCTGAGACCCGGTGCCCTGAGCCCTGGTGCGGGGCGCTGGTGAGTACTGGTGAAGGGGCGCTGGTGTAGCCCGGGGCACGGTGGGTGGGGGTTTACTGTTCGGTGCGGGTTTCCCGTTTCCTGCCGCTTGATGGTGGCCGTCTCCGCTGCGCGCCTCAAGGTCGTCGCCATCGAGCGCTTCGCGCATCATTGGCGCTCCACCTTGACCCGCTTCGCTGCGACGGCGGGTTGGCGGCTGTCAGGAAAGGGGGAGGTGTGGTCGGGGTAGCAATGGTCCGGCCTTCGGCCGGACCCCAACGGCACAAGCACGGCCTGGCGGCCGTCAGCGGCCACTCCGCCGGAGCGTTGACGGGTCGGGTGTCGCGGCGGGTCATGCTCTGCTGCGAACCCCTCGGCCTGGGGGCCGATACCAATACCGTTGTTTTAGGTTGTTGTCGCTGGTCGGGGCACACCACCCGGGCTGGCCCTTGGTCTGGCGTTCGCGATCACGCTCACCCGCGAGATACTCAAGAACGTGACGAACGCGGCTGACCGTGC
>NZ_BAAHAR010000050.1:0-66678 GCF_054777395.1 Nocardiopsis oceani | reverse complement strand
GACAGGTCCAGGCCCGCACAGGGCTCGCGGTGCGCAACGTCATCAGGCAGCTGCGGCCTTTGCGCTCGGCGACCATAGCGATCAACGGCACCAACCAGACCTTCGCACCGGCTATCTCCACCGAGGATCAGGCCCTCCTCGACGCGGTCCAGGGGGTGTAACTCACGCACTAAGCGAATGAGCCAACTCAGGTGAAACGCTTCCCCATAGCGGTTGCTCCTTGCCGCGTAGAACGAAGATGCCGACTCTCAGCACCGTCCTCAGCTCGAGACAGCCGGGAACATATGTCAAGGACACATGTTCTGCACCTGTTCCGCCGGGCGCCGCCGCGATCGTCCACCGCGGCGGCGAGCACGGCACCGGGATCCAACCCGGCGCCGTGCGGCTCCACAAGCTACGGTGCGTCCGGGCCGTCGGCGGGCCCGGCCGCCTGGCCCGGCCGCGTGGCTCGGCCGGGGGCGGCACCGGTGCCGGACCGTGCGGCTTCGATCGAACTGCGTGCCGCCTGGGCGACCGCTTCTGCCGTGACGCCGAGCTTCTCGAATACGGTGGCGCAGTCCGCTGAGGCCCCGTAGTGCTCGATGCCGACGATGCGACCGGCATCGCCGGCGACGTCATGCCACCCGAATGGGACCCCCGCCTCGACGACCACCCGTGCGCGTACACGCGCAGGGATGACGTGGTCGCGGTAGGCGGCCGTCTGCCGCGCGAACCATTCGCGCGAGGGCATCGACACGACCCGGGCACCCACGCCCTCGGCGGCGAGAGCGGCGCGCGCCTCGACCGCTAGCTGCACCTCGGAGCCAGTGCCGATGATGAGTACGTCAGGGTCGTCCTCGGTGTCCAGCAGGATGTAGGCGCCGCGCGCCGTGTCCTCGGCTCCTTTGCACACACCGCCCGAAGCGTCGGCCGTGCCCCGTGCGAAGACGGGTACGTTCTGACGGCTCAGGGCCAGCGCGACGGGGCGGTCGCTCTGGCCGAGGGCGGTACGCCAGGCATGCACCGTTTCGTTGGCGTCGGCGGGCCGGACGACGTCGAGCCCGGGGACCGCCCGGAGGGCGGCGAGCTGTTCGATCGGCTGGTGCGTGGGGCCGTCCTCTCCGAGGCCGATCGAGTCGTGGGTCCAGACGTAGACCACGGGGAGCTCCTGCAGGGCGGCGAGCCGGACCGCGGGCCGCATGTAGTCGCTGAACATCAGGAACGTCCCCCCGTAGGGGCGGGTCGGGCCGTGTAGCGCGATGCCGTTGAGGATCGCCCCCATCGCGTGTTCGCGGACACCGAAGTGGAGTACACGGCCGTACCAGTGGCCCGTGAAGCTCTTGGTCGAGCGGTCCGGCGGCAGGAACGAGGTCTGGCCTTCGGGCGTGGTGTTGTTCGACCCGGCAAGATCGGCGGAGCCACCCCAGAGCTCGGGTAGCAGCGGCGCGAGGGCCGACAGCACTTCACCCGAGGCTTTGCGGGTCGCGATGCCCTTCTGGTCGGGGGCGAACTCAGGCAGCGCGTCGGTCCACCCGTCGGGCAGGCGGCGCGCGCGCAGGCGTTCACGCAGCTCGGCCGCCCCGGGATTGCGCTCGGCCCAACGTGCGAGCTGGTCGTTCCAAGCAGAGCGCGATGCGCGTCCCCGCTCGCGTGCTGTGCGGGTATGCGCGATGACGTCGTCGGCGACCGCGAAGTGCGCGGCGGGATCGAAACCGAGGACCTCCTTGGTCGCGCGGATTTCGTCCTCGCCGAGGGCGGCACCGTGCGCGGCGCCGGTGCCTTGCATCTTCGGTGCCGGCCAACCGATGACGGTGCGGAGCACGATGATGCTGGGGCGACGTGTTTCGGCCGCTGCGGCGCGGTAGGCCCGCCACAGGCCGTGGACATCCTCGCGGTAGCCGCCGTTCCCGCTCCAGTCGATCGTCTGTACGTGCCAGCCGTATGCGGCGTAGCGGGCGGCGACGTCCTCGCTGAAGGCCACGTCGACGTCGTCCTCGATCGAGATCCGGTTGTCGTCGTAGAGCACGGTGAGGTTGCCGAGCTCTTGGTGGCCCGCGATCGACGATGCCTCGGAGCTGACACCTTCCTGGATATCGCCGTCGGAGGCGATGACGTACACGGAGTGGTCGAAGGGGCTCGATCCCGTGGGGGCCTCCGGGTCGAGGAGCCCGCGTTCGCGGCGGGCCGCCATGGCCATCCCTACCGCGTTGGCCAGGCCTTGGCCGAGGGGGCCCGTGGTGACCTCGACCCCGGGCGTGTGACCGTACTCGGGATGCCCGGGGGTCTGGCTGCCCCAGGTCCGAAGTGCCTTGAGGTCCTCCAGAGCCATCGGATAACCGGCGAGGTACAGCTGCACGTACTGGGTCAGGCTCGTGTGTCCGCAGGAAAGAACGAAGCGGTCCCGGCCGCTCCATGCCTGATCCGCCGGGTCGTGGCGCATCAGCTTCTGGTACAGCAAGTACGCCACCGGCGCCAGGCTCATGGCGGTCCCGGGGTGACCGTTGCCGGCTCTCTGTACGGCGTCGGCTGCCAGGAGGCGAGCGGTGTCGACCGCCCGGTCGTCCAGCTCTGTCCACTCGAGACCGCGAGGGGATGTCGTCATAGCATGTACTCCAAAGAGGATGAACGAATGTGCTTGACACGTGTTCTGGACATTCTAGGATTGAAACCAGTGACATGCACCACCCGCGATCAGCGGATAGGAGTCCGCTCCACCGCACCTGGTTTGAGGAGTAACGCGATGAACACCACTCCCACCGCCTCTTCTGAGGCAGCGTCGGAGCAGATGCTTCCGTCCGAGATGCGAGCCGTCGTCGTTCATGGGCCCGGCGACTACAGGATCGAGCAGCGCCCCGTCCCGGTACCGGAAGCAGGGGAACTCGTGCTGAGGACCGACGCCGTCGGTGTGTGCGCTTCCGACCTGAAGTGCTACCACGGGGCCGAGAAGTTCTGGGGTGGCGAGTACAAGCAGGCGTGGGCCGAGACCAACCGCATCCCGGGCCACGAGTTCGTGGGCACAGTGGTCGCCGCCGGCGAAGGCGCCCTCGCGTCCCGAGGCGTCGAGCTGGGCGACCGGCTCGCGTGTGAGCAGATCGTGCCCTGCGGTGCATGCTTCTACTGCGGCCGTGGGATCTACTGGATGTGCGAACCCCACGACATGTTCGGGTTCAAGGGTTTCGACGGAGCCATGGCGGAGTACGTCCTCGTTCCGACCCGGGCGCTGGTCCATCCGGTTTCGTCCGCCCTGCCCGGACACTTCGCGGCTTTCTCCGAGCCGCTTTCGTGCGCGATGCACGCCGTGGAACGGGCCAACGTTCAGTTCGAGGACACCGTCGTCGTCGCCGGCGCCGGACCGATCGGGCTCTCCGCCATCGCGGGGGCGCGGCAGAAGAACCCGATGCGCATCATCGCCCTGGACATGGTCGACGCCAAACTCGAGCTCGCCCGGGACTGTGGTGCCGATCTGACCGTCAACATCACCACCGAGGACCCCGTTGCCCGCGTCAAGGAACTGACGGGCGGATACGGCGCCGACGTCTACATCGAGGCGACCGGGCACCCCTCAGCGGTGGCCCAGGGCATCAACCTGCTGCGCAAACTCGGCCGCTTCGTCGAATACTCCGTGTTCAACGAGAAGGTGTCGGTCGACTGGTCCATCATCTCCGATGACAAGGAGCTCGACGTACTCGGCGCCCACCTCGGTCCGCACTGCTGGCCCTCAGCGATCAAGCTGATCGAAGCCGGTGCGCTGCCCTTGGACCGCGTGTGCACCCATCAGTTCCCCCTCGAGCGCTTCCAGGACGCTCTGGACGCCGTCGCGGACTCCTCAGGAGAGTCCGTCAAAGTCTCGATCCTGCCCAACGGGCCCATCCCCGCAGGCACCGCCAACAACCTCGTCGGGGGTGTGCCGGCATGAGTGATACCTCCCAAGCGCCGGTATCCGCGCAGCAGGAGGCGGAGCGCGACAAGGGCGCCGGGAGCGGAGAAGGCACGCGGCCGACCTCCCCGGGGCCGCGGCGCAGAACCTCGCGGACGCGGCGCCGCGTCGTGATCGGTGCGCTCCTGACGGTCCTGGTGGTCGCGATGCTGGCGAACACCAGGTTCCTCACCCCGGCGGAGGTCGACGAACTGACCTCCGATGACTTCGATCCGGCGGTCACCGCCGATGAGCTCTTCGAGCAGGCACGGACCGAACTCCTCGCCGACCCGTCCGAGCTTGGCGCGGTGGCCGCGGCGCTGGCCGAGGATCCGGATGCTGCCGCTGATGAATTCGACGCAATGGAGCCGAGCGAAGAGACGACCGCCTTCGCCGTGACGGCGACGGGTGCTGTCGAAGAGGCGGACGACGAAACCCTGACGCTCGATATCGAAGACGTCGACACCGGCCAAACCGTCACCGTGCCCCTGGGCAACGCCTTGGACGGAGGCCTGATCCGCAACGTCACCGGCTACGAGTTCGGCGATGCTCCAGGGCAGACCGAATACCAGCAAGTCGGTAACGAACTGAGCGCGCTGATGCTGACCAACGTGCAGGAGGCGTTCGGTTCCGACACCGGCGCGGCGCAGGGAGAGCAGATCAGCATCGAAGGCATCCTCAGCTACGCCGGTTCCGATGCCGACGCGGCCGCGCAGCGCCCGCTCGTCATCCAGCCGCTGGACGTCGGAGCCGACTCATGAGTGCCGTCGTGCCGCCCCCTCCCGCAGCCGTGGCAGAGCGGTCCGCGCAGACCCGTTCGGGCGATGTCGTCCTGCGCGCGGTCGATATCAGCAAGACCTACGGGGTCACTCGTGCCCTCAAGGGCGTCAACTTCGACGTCAGCGCCGGAAAGGTCACGGTTCTCTTCGGTGAGAACGGTGCCGGCAAGTCGACGCTGATGAAGATCCTCTCCGGCGTCGAGCAACCGACCTCCGGGCACCTCGAGCTCGACGGGGAGAAGATCGAGATCTCTTCCACCACGGATGCCGTGGAGAAGGGCATCGCGATCATCCACCAGGAACTGAACCTGAATCCGAACCTCAAGGTCAGTGACAACATCTTCCTGGGGCGCGAGATCGCATCGGTCCGCGGAATCCACTACGCGGACCAGGACCGGGTGACACGGGAGCTGATGAAGCGGCTCGAGGAGCCGATTTCGCCCGACACTTTCGTGCAGGACCTGCGTGTAGGGCAACAGCAGATCGTGGAGATCGCCAGGGCCCTGTCCACCGACGCGCGCATCCTCATCATGGATGAGCCCACGTCCGCGCTGAGCGCGGCCGAGGTCGAAGTGCTGTTCAAGATCATCCGAGAACTGCAGCGCCAGGGCGTAGCCATCGTCTACATCTCCCACCACCTCGAGGAAGCGCTCGAGATCGCCGACTACGCGGTGGTTTTCCGCGACGGGGACCTGGTGGCCACCGAGGAGGCCTCAGCCGTCGACCTGGGCTGGGTCGTGCGCCAGATGGTGGGCCGTGAAGCGGATTACGACTTCCGCGATGAAACTCGTGAGCACGGGGAGGTCGCGCTCTCCGTCCAGGACGTGACGGTCGCCGACACAGTACGCGGCAAGTTCCCGGTCGACCATGTCTCACTGGACGTAAGAGAGGGAGAGATCGTCTGCCTCTTCGGTCTGATGGGCGCTGGAAGAACCGAGTTGATGGAAGCGCTCTGCGGACGGGACGAACTAGCGGGTGGCCGAGTGCTGCTCGCCGGACGCGACCTCGCGGGCCAGAACATCGCCGATCGCATCGACCTCGGTATGGGGCTCGTACCCGAAGACCGGCAGCGCGACGGGCTCATCCAGATGCAGACCGTCGGCAAGAACATGTCGCTCGCGAGCCTGAGCTCCTGGGTGCGGCGCGGATTCATCGCCGTGCGCGATGAGATGCAAGGCGTCAAGGACCAGATGAAGAGGATCGGGGTCAAAGCCGAAGGGCCCGAGACACCGATCACTGCCCTCTCCGGCGGGAACGCCCAGAAGGTCGTCATCGGCAAGCTGCTGATGTCCCAGCCGCAAGTCCTACTACTGGATGACCCCACACGTGGCGTCGACGTCGGAGCCAAGGGCGAGATCTTCTCGCTGTTGTTCTCCCAAGCAAAGAAGGGGCTCGCGGTCCTCTTCGTCACCTCCGACGTCGGCGAAGCGCTGAACGCCTCACACCGCATCGTCGTCATGGACCGCGGCCGGGTGGTCACAGAGTTCGACCCGCGCAACGCCACACGCGAAGAAGTGATGGCGGCCGCCGAAGGCAGCGGCGGTCAAGCAGCAGAGCCGGCCACGACAGAAGAAGGGGGACCACGATGAGCGCCGCGACCACGCCGGAAAAGACATCGGGCTCCAAGATCAACCTCGGCGCCTTCTTCATTGAAGCGCGCGCCCTCGTCGCGCTGGCGATCATCATCGTGATCTTCGCGTCGATGAGCGATACCTATCTCTCGGCCGGCAACCTCGTGACGGTCGCCAAGGATGTCGCCTTCAACGCCATCATCGCCCTCGGGATGCTGATGGTGATCCTCCACTCGGGCATCGACCTCTCCGTCGGTTCCACGGTCGGACTCACCGGTGCCGTGGCCGGCAACCTGTTCCAGGGGGTCCATCTGCCCCTGACCGACGCGGTCATGTATCCGTCAACCTGGGTGGTCATCGTGATCGCCGTCGCCGTCGGGATGTTCGTCGGCTGGGTCAACGGCTTGTTGATCGCCCGGCTGAACCTTGCTCCGTTCATCGTCACGCTGGGCATGCTCTACGTCGGTAGAGGCCTGACCCAGGTACTGCTCGGTGGCACCAACATCACCAATGAACTCCGGGGCCAAGAGGAGCTGGGCAACACGGGCTTCTTCGACGTCTTCGCCAGCAGCCCCCTGGGTGTGCCGATCTCCGCATGGGTGATGATCGCGTTGGCCGTCGCGTTCTCCATCCTTCTGACGCGCACCCCCTTCGGGCGCTGGCTGTACGCCATCGGCAGCAACGAGCGCGCTGCGGCGCTCTCCGGAGTACCCGTCACTCAGGTCAAGACCAGGGTGTACGTGCTCACCGGGCTGTGCGCGGGCATCGTCGGGATTCTGCAGATCGCGAATATCCGTTCATCGACTGCGGACCTCGGTCAGTTCTACGAGCTGAACGCCATCGCGGCAGTGGTCATCGGCGGCGCAGCCCTTTCCGGCGGCCGCGGAACGGTGCGCGGCACCATTATCGGCGCCTTCGTCATCGGATTCTTGACCAACGGGCTCGTGATCGTCGGTGTCTCGCCCTTCTGGCAGACCGTCATCACCGGTGCGGTCATCATCCTGGCTGTGGCTGTCGACCAGATCCAGCAGATCCTGCAGCGCCGACAGGCACAGGCGCGCGCCGCCGCCGAAGCCAGACGGGAATCCGAGAGGAGTCTCGCCGGGGCTGGCGCCGGGACCGGAGGCCGTGAGGGCCAGTCCCCGAAATCGACATCGTAGTTACCGTCGTTCGTTGCAAGAAGAGAAAAAGGGGAGACCCATGTGCCGGAAATCGATGGCAGCGATCGCGGCCACCGCGTTCGTTCTCACCGGATGCGGGAGCGGCGGCGGGGGAGACGCTGAGGGCGGCGGGGAAATCGCCATCATTACCGTTGACCCCTCGAACCCCTACTGGGCCGCCGAGGTGAACCGCGCGGAAGAGTTGGCCGAAGAGCTCGGATACAGCTACAACGTCGGCGCTCACGAGAACGATCCCGACGAGCAGACCCGACTGATGGAAACCGCCATCAACAACAACGTCGATGGCATCCTCCTCGACCCCGCCGGTGCGGACGAGAGCGTGGCGATCGTTGAGCAGGCCGTCGACGCCGACATCCCCGTCTCCCTCGTCAACGCCGAGATCTCGGAAACCGGCCTGGCGGAAGCCCAGTTCGTCTCGGACAACGCCCAGGGTGCGGCCGAGGGAGCCGAGAGATGGGCCGAGGCCATGGGCTACGAGGGCACCTATGTGGAACTGTTCGGCGAGCCGAGCGACAACAACGCACCGGTCCGCTCCGAGGGCTACGAGAGCGTGCTCTCCCAGTACCCGGACATGGAGAAGGTCGGTGAGGAGATCGCCAACTGGGACCGCCAAGAGGGCCAGACGGCCATGGAACAGTTGCTCTCCCGCAACCCGGACATCGACGGTGTGATCTCCGGCAACGACGAGATGGCTCTGGGCGCTATCAACGCCCTTGAAGAGGCCGGGGTCCTCGACGACGTGGAGGTCTTGGGCTTCGACGGGAGCAACGATGCCGCTGAGGCCGTCGCGGATGGCAAGATGGTTGCTTCGGTCCTGCAGCCCATCGACGACGCCACGACCCAGGCCCTCGAGGTCCTCGACGAGGTCATCCGTACGGGGGAGTCGTCACTGGACGGTGAGAAGGTCGCGTTGGACTGCATCCTGATCACCGAAGAGAACGCCGACGACCTTCAGGACTTCGTTATCGAAGACTGAATCGAACACGCCCTAGTCGCGGTCCGGACGCACATCCGGCAGACCCGGCCGCCCTCTCGCTGTATTACCGGCGAGAGGGCGGCCGGTCCCGTTACGGTAGGTGTGCGGCGATCAGATGTCCCGCTCGATCGCTTGGGCGGTGGCCTCATCTGTCACCAGCTGATTCAGCCAACCCGATCGCGCGGCGACAGTGATACTCAGGGTTTTCTCCTGGCCGACGGCCACGGCGATGCGGTGCGGTACCGCGCGAAGCGCGTCGCCGGGCACCCTGACCATGCGCTCGTTTCCCGGGAACGTGACCTCGGCGCCTTCCCGGTCGAAGAAGGCGAGGCAGACATCCCCTACCGACTTGGCCAAGTTGGGGTGGTCACGGGGGACGGAGCGGGAGATGGATTCCCTTGAGAGGGGCGGAGCCCCGACGCCGACGAGTGCGGCCTTCGCCGACCCCCAGTCCTGAACGATCTGCTGAAAACCCGGATCGTCCTGCAAAGCGGTCAGCAGGGCTGGTGACGGCAGCGCGGGGGCGAAGAGGTAATGCGGACGGCCCCCGGAGGTTGAGGTGAACATCCGAACGACCTCGTTCGTCTGGTGCCAGGGGTCCGCCTCGGCTTGCCCACCGACCGTAGGCGCGACGATGACACCCGGGTAGTCGCCCATGCGCTGTTGAGCCAAGGCGTAGGTGGTCACTCCGGAAGCGATGAGCAAGACATCACCGGGACGCAGGCCCACGCCGCTCAGCGCGTGGCGGGCGAGCGGACCCAACCCCAGGCCCACCCGTTGCGACTGGTCCCCGTGGGCGATATGAACGGCGTCGAGCCCCAGGGCCTCGCGCAGCCGCGCACTCAGCTCTTGGGTGCTCTGGGAACTGGGACGATGAACGGTGATTTCGACAAGCCCGACAGCCCGCGCCTCCGCCAGCAGGCGACTGACCGAAGGTCTCGAAACGCTGAGCTGTTCGGCGACCTCCGCCTGAGTCGCACCTTGCTCGTAATACAGCTGCGCGGCGCGATAAAGACGCTCGGGGTCTGTGTCGGTTCCGTTGCCTGCGGAAACATCCATCGTCATCGAGCTCTCATGAATTGTCGGTGGCCGAATCGATGTGCTGGCACGGAGCTCTCCTCATCATCTGTGCACGGTCCAGCACAGTTTAAATGAACCCGTGAACATTTGTGCCTCGATTCAGTGCAGCGGCTGAAGTTCTGGAGCACCCGGCCACGGCTTCTTCGGGGTGCGGGAAACAGCCCGTTGGGTCCTGGCTTCAGGTCTTGGACACGCTGAACCCGACACGAACCGGGAGGAAGCGGGAACCGGGAGAACCAGCGCCAAGGCCGCGCAAGGCGCTCCGGCGCACACATTGACCGGCCGCGACAGCCGACCCGCCTCAGCGCTGACGAAAGTGGCGGTCACCGGCCACCAGGCCGACAGCTGAATCTGGGCAGTACGAAGCTGGCACAGGCTGGGCTCCCCCGATACAACAAGTCAAGCGGGTCTGCCTCCGTCGTGCCAGCCGCGGATCCTGGCCTGTGGACAACCCCCGCTGCCCCCTCTGGACGGCCTTTCCTCTGAACGGTCCTTCTTCCGGACGGCTCTTCCCCCGGACGGCGCGGTTCCTCCCGGTGCACCACGCGCGGGCGGCACGGGTCGCCGCCCGACACCCTCAAACAGGGGGTGTGGCTCCCCGCCCCGACAGGCGCAGTTTGGCCGCGGCGTCGCGGAGCAGTCCGGGGGCTAGGCGGCGGTGGAGGGCGGACAGTGGGGGCCACACGACTCTGCCGAGGGCCTGCCGGTAGTGCAGGAAGGTACCCAGTGACACCCCGGCACCGTCGGCCCGGACCACGAGGTTGCCGTTCAGGAACCAGGAGTCGGCTTCGAGCCGGATCCAGTCCCGGCCGCGCCCGGCGATCCGCCACCCGGCGACGGTGTCCGGTGCGGCGCCCTGGCTGAGGCGCAGACCCAGGAATCCGCGCCATATCAGCCTGGCCGCGAAGTCGGGGGTATCCCCGAACATCGCGCGGGCCCACCCTTCCGGGGTCGCGCTCAGTCCGGTGGGGAGGGTGAACGCGTCGGCGTAGGCGATGCGAGGCAGTGAACTGGCCGAACGGAGGGAGTCGGGGACAGCACTGACCCCCACAGCGCTCTCTACCTGACCGTCTCCCATGTGCCTCGGGTGTGGAATCGGATCATCCGGCATTGCGCTACCCCCTAGTATACGGTGGCGTATATATCGGCTTCGGCTACTCTATACGCTCCCGTATATGACGTCGAGAGGTGAGGGTCCGCATGGGTGCTGTGCGCACACCGCGTGAGAAGTGGGTCGAGGAGGGCCTCCGCGTCCTGGCCGCCGACGGGCCGGACGCGGTCCGTGTCGAAGCCCTGGCCAAGAGGCTCCGTGTGACCAAGGGCGGCTTCTACGGGTACTTCGCCGACCGGAACGCGTTGCTGGACGCGATGCTGGAGACCTGGGAGCGGGAGAGCACCGACGACGTGATCGACCAGGTGGCGCGGGAGGGCGGCGACCCCAAGGACCAGGCGTACCGGGCGGGCATGCTCACCCTCTCCGACGACCGCCTCCTGCCCATCGATCTCGCGGTCCGCGGATGGGCCAGGCGCGACGAGGCGGTCGCGGAGCGGCTGCGGCGGGTCGACAACCGGCGCATGGAACTCCTGCGCGGGGTGATCGGTGCCTTCTGCTCGGACCCCGACGAGGTCGAGGCCCGTAGCCTGCTCGCCTTCTGCGCCGCGATCGGGGAGCACTTCCTCGCCGCTGACCACCCCGGACGCAGCCGAGCCGAGGTTTTGGCCCGCGCCGCAGACCTCCTGCTCGATCGCCCTCAGAGCCAGAGCTCCAGTCCGGAGTACTCGGAACGGCGGGCCTGACGGCACGTGACGGGCCCGCCGGTGACCGGTTCAGCTCCTCTCCCACACCCCCGTCCCTGCGGCCTTGGCCGCGTAGCCCTCGAAATCGCCTGCCGGGCGGCCGAGGGCGCGCTGGACCCCGCCGGCGGGCTTGGTGTTGCGTCCGTCCAGGACCTGGGTGAACAGCGCGACCAGACCCTGAGCCAGTTCCTCGGGTACGCCTTCAGCCGCGGCCCAGGAGACGTACTCGTCCGGGGTCACCTTCCGGTAGGCCACGGGGTAGCCCGCCGCGCCACCCAGGACCTTTCCGGCTTCAGTGAAGGTCAGCGCCCTCGGCCCGGTCATCTCGTACAGCTCGCCGGCGTGTCCTTCTTGGGTGAGGGTCCGGACAGCGGCCTCCGCGACGTCGTCCAGGTCCACGAACGGCTCGGGCACGTCCGCCACGGGCAGGGCGAGCGTCCCCGAACGAACCCCGTCCAGGAAGAAGTACTCGGAGAAGTTCTGCGCGAAGAAGGAGCAGCGCAGCACGGTCAGGTCGGGGAAGGCGGCCCGGACCGCCTCCTCGGCCCGCTGGGCCTCCGGTTCGCCGCGGCCGGAGAGCAGCGCCATCCGGCGCACCCCGTGGCCGGCGGCCCGTGCCGCGAAGGCCGTGACGATGTCGGACGCCCCGGGGAAGGCGAGGTCCGGGTGGTAGCACAGGTAGACGGAGTCGGCCCCCTCCAGGACGGCGTCCCAGGTGTCGGGGGAGTGCCAGTCGAAGGGCGGGGTGCCGGACCCCGGGTGGCCCGCCCTGGAACCGACCCGGTGCTCGACGCCGAGCTGGGTCAGCAGTCGGGTGACGCGGCGCCCGGTCATCCCGGTCCCGCCGGTGACGAGGACTCGCCGAGTGGTGCTGTGTGCGCTGCTGTTCGTATCCATGACCCCAGTACAGCGGGAAAGCTCTGGACGGGACATGGTTCATCTGCTGGACTCCATAAGAGAACGTCCACTGTTCGTGCCGTAGCCGGTCCCGGCCCGGTGGGAGGAGACCATGGACCCCCTGGTGCACCTGATCGACGGGCCGCGCGCCCGGTCCGCCTTCACCCTGCGCATCGTGATGGGTCCGCCCTGGGCCATGGACATCCGCGACGGAGCCCCGCTCGCGCTGGTGGTGATCACCGGCGGCCGGGTCTGGCTGCGCCGTGAGGGCCTCGCCCCCGTCCTGACGGGCCCCGGAGACGTGCTGCTCATCCGCGGCCCGGAACCGTACGTGCTCTCGGACCACCCCGACACGCCTCCCGGCACCATCGTCTATCCGGGTAACCGTTGTATGAGCCTCGATGGCCGGGAACTCCACGTGACCATGAGCCACGGCGTCGGGACCTGGGGAAACGACCCCGACGGCACGGACACGATGATTCTGGGCGCCTACGAGGACACTGGCGAGATCGGGCGCCTCGCCCTCGCCGCGCTGCCCCCGCTGGCGGTACTGCCGGCGGGGGCCGTCGACCCGGCGGTGGTCACCCTGCTCACCAGGGAGATCACCAGCGCGCGGGTAGCCCAGAGCGCACTCAACGACCGCCTGCTGGACTCTTTGCTGGTCATGGCGGTCCGGGCCTGGCTGGAGTCGCACCCGGACACCGCGCCGAACTGGCTCAGCGCCCAGCACGACCCGACCGTCGCCCGCGCCCTGGACCTGGTGCACGGACACCCGACCCACCCCTGGACCCTGGAGTCGCTGGCGGCGGGCTGCTCGGTCTCCCGGTCCACCCTGGCCACCCGCTTCCAACGCGCGGTGGGCAGTCCGCCCATGACCTACCTGCGCACCTGGCGGCTGAGCCTGGCCTGCGACCTCCTCGTGGCCGAACCCGACCTGGGCCTGGAACCGCTGGCCGCCCGCGTGGGGTACGGGAGCGCGTTCGCGTTCAGCGCGGCCTTCAAGAACCAGTTGGGCACCAGCCCATCCGAGTACCGAAGAGCCAGGACCGACACCCCCTCTGCCCCGCAGAACGACACCACAGTTGCCCCGCCGGCCGGCGTCGTCGGCTGAGCACTGTCGCGGGACTCGGTCGTCGACCAGCACTGTGCGCACGGGCGGTCCTCCCTGGGGAGCTGGGGTGGGGATGGGATCCATCCCAGTGAAACCGCATCGGGCCGCCCGCGCCAGAGGCACTGCCCAACCTGTGGACAACGGGGATCGGCACAGATCAGGCGGGGGCCACCTCGACAGCGGACCGGGCGTCCACCGCCGCCGCGAACCGACTCACCGGACGCTCCAGGCCGTAGTGGTCGCGCAGCGTCCGGCCCGCGTACTCGGTGCGGAACAACCCCCGCTCCTGGAGGACCGGCACCACCTGGTCCACGAAGTCCTCCAAGCCGCCCGGCAGGTACGGCGGCATGATGTTGAACCCGTCCGCTGCGCCCGCCTCGAACCATTCCTGGATCCGGTCGGCGACCTGCTCCGCGGTTCCCGCGAAGGTCTGGTGGCCGCGTCCGCCGCCCAGGCGCGCGATCAGCTCACCCACGGTCAGCGACTCGCGCCCGGCCAGGTCCGCCACCAGCTTGAACCTGCTCTTGTTGCCGCGGATCCGCTCCTCGTCCGGCAGCGGCGGCAGAGGCTGGTCAAGAGCGTGGTCGGTGAGGTCGACGCCCACCATCTGCGACAGGTGCCGCAGCGCGTAGTCGGGGGAGATCAGGGCGGTGAACTCGGCCTCCAACTCCTTGGCCTCCGCCTCGGTGGGCGCGATGAACGGCACGATCCCCGGCAGCACCTTGATCTGGTCGGGGGTACGGCCGAACCGGGCCAGCCGCCCCTTGAGGTCGCGGGCGAAGCCCACCCCTTCCTCCAGGGTCTGCTGGGCGGTGAACACGGCCTCGGCGTACTGGGCGGCGAACTCCTTGCCGTCCTCCGAGGACCCCGCCTGGACCAGCAGGGGTTGGCCCTGTGGTGACCTCGGCGAGTTCAACGGCCCTCGGACCCGGAACCGCTCACCCTCGTGGTCGATCGTGTGCACCTGTTCGGGGTCGGCGAACACACCGGCCTCGGGATCCAGCCGGATCGCGCCGTCCTCCCAGCTGTCCCACAGTTTGGCCGCGACCTCGGTGAACTCCCGCGCCCGCTCGGAGCGGTCGGCGTGGTCGGGTACCTCGTCCAGGCCGAAGTTGGCCGCCTCGTCCGCGCGCCCGGAGGTGACGATGTTCCACCCCGCGCGGCCGCCGCTGATGTGGTCCAGCGACGCGAACGCCCTGGCCAGCAGGTAGGGCGAGTAGTAGCCGGTGGACGCGGTGGCGATCAGGCCCACCCGTTCGGTGACCGCGGCGATCGCGCTCAGCAGCGTGATCGGCTCGAACACCGCCAGGGTGTTCCGTTCGATCCTGGGCCCGGTGGCCAGCCCGTCGGCGAAGAACACCGAGTCGAGCTTCCCGCGTTCGGCGATGCGGCCCAGCTCTTGGAAGTGGGCCAGGTCCAGGACGCGGTGTTCGTCGGTGCGCGGGTGCCGCCAAGCCGCCTCGTGGTGACCCACCCCCATCAGGAAGGCGTTGAGGTGGAGCCCTCGGTGACCGGTCATGTTCTCTCTCGCTTCCTTGGGCTTGTCCGAGCTCATTTCGCTGCCACCCGCCACCGCGAGAACCTCCGTTCCAGGGCGACCAGCACCCCGTTGAGTGTCACGCCCAGCAGCGCGATGGACAGGATGCCCGCGTACATGTCGTGGATCTGGAAGTTCAGCTGGGAGGCGTTGATGAGGTAGCCCAGCCCGGACTGGGCGCCCACCATCTCCGCGGCGATCAGCACGAGGATCGACGCGGCCCCCGCCATCCGGACCCCGGTGAAGATCGACGGCACCGCCGCGGGCAGCACCACCTTCCGGAACAGGGCGAGCGGACCGAACCCCAAGGAGACCGCCGACTTGATCAGCAGCGGGTCGACCGTACGCACCCCGGTGATCGTGTTGAGCAGGATCGGGAAGGTGCAGGCGAACACCACCAGCGCGATCTTCGAGGTCTCGCCGATCCCCAGGATCAGCACGAACACCGGCAGCAGGG
The DNA here is from genome assembly GCF_054777395.1 of Nocardiopsis oceani. Taxonomy (NCBI): domain Bacteria; kingdom Bacillati; phylum Actinomycetota; class Actinomycetes; order Streptosporangiales; family Nocardiopsidaceae; genus Nocardiopsis; species Nocardiopsis oceani. Next base: position 51,397 of record NZ_BAAHAR010000050.1, on the reverse strand, counting down.
CCAGGGCCGCGGTGTTGCGGAACAGTTCCAGGATCGGCAGCAGGAAGTCCGACACCGGCCGGTACCAGGCGATGAGGATGCCGAGCGGTACCGCGATCGAGACGGCGATGGTGAACCCGGTCAGCGCCCGGGACAGGCTCGCGGACACGTGCGCCCACAGCTGCCCGCTGGCGGCCAGGTCGCCGGTGGCTACAAGCACCTCGGAGAGCGGGGGCAGGAACACGCGGTCGACCAGGCCGATCCGGGGTGCCACCTCCCACAGCAGAAGGAACGCCACGATCGCGGCCGAGCGCTTGAACCACAGCCACGCCGTGGACAGCGCGGGGTTGGGCGCCTTGGGGGCGGGCCCGTCGGGGAGGGGAGCGGCGGGTGGGGGAGCGGTGGAGGTTCGGGTGAGGATGTCAGCCACGGTCAGCCTCCTTGGAGACGGGTACGCGCGGGGCGGAGTGGGTCCCCTCGGACGCTTGGGACCGCTCGGACCGCTGGGCCCGGGCCACCTCGTCGTGGAGTTCCCGCCAGACGAGGTGCCGGTAGCGGGCGAAGGCCGGGTCCGAGCGCACGTCCTCGCTGGCGTCCCGGTCCAGGTCGATGTCGGTCACGCTCTTGATCCGTCCCGGCCGTGAAGTCATCACGGCCACGCGCTGGCCCAAGTAGACGGCTTCGTCGATGCCGTGCGTGATGAACAGGACGGTCTTTCCGGTGCGCTGCCAGATGGACCGCAGTTCGTCTTGCAGCGACTCCCGGGTCTGGGCGTCCAGTGCGGCGAACGGCTCGTCCATGAGCAGGACCTCGGGGTCGAAGGCCAGGCTGCGGGCGATCGCCACGCGCTGCTTCATGCCGCCGGAGAGCTCGTGCGGGTAGCGGTCCTCGAACCCGTCCAGGCCCACCAGCTCCAGGAACTCGCGGGCGCGCCGGGTCCGCTCGGCCCGGTCCAAGCCTTTGGCCTCCAGCCCGAACTCCACGTTGCCCTGAGCACTGCGCCAAGGCAGGAGCGCGTACTGCTGGAAGACGAGGCCTCGGTCCAGCCCGGGGCCGGCGACCGGCCTACCGTCGAGGAGGATGCGGCCCCCGCTCGGTTCGGTGAGGCCGCCGAGCAGGTCGAGCAGGGTGGACTTGCCGCAGCCGCTGGGGCCGACCAAGGCCAGGAACTCGCCTTCGGCGATGTCCAGGGTGACGTCGGCGATGGCGGTCAGTGAGGAGCCGGACCGGCCCTTGGCGTCACGCACAGGGAAGGTCTGCCGCACCCCGTCCAGGAGCAGTTTGGGATGGGCGCGCACCTGTGTGCTCCGTGTGTGCGCTGCGGTCGTCATGAGTCCTCGCTCTCAGGGGGCTCGTCGCCGTCCTCGCCGCCGTCCGGTTCCGCGACCGGATCGCCGTCGGGGCCCGAGTCCTCGGGGTAGGTGCCGTTGTGAAAGGGGTTGAACTCGTTCGTGTAGAGGTCGGACGCCTCGACCGTGCCCTCGGTGAGCTCCCCGTTGCGGTCCAGCCACTCCAGCCAGATCGAGAACTCCTCTTCGGCGATGATTCCGCCGGAGCCGGCCACACCGCTGCTCTTCCAGTACTGGATGACGTCGGTGGACTCGTTGCGGCCGCGCTTTTCGATGATGTCCGTGAACCGGTCCACCACCTCGCCTCGCGGTGTGGTCTGGGCCCAGCGGATCGCCCGGGCGACGCCGCTGACGAAGGCGAGGGTGGCGTCCGGGTTGTCCTCGATGAACTCGTCGCGCAGGACCAGGGCCCCGTAGCTGAAGGTGCCGTACAGGCCCTCGTCGGTGAAGAGCGGGCGGATACCGCCGCGCTCCAGGGCGGTCTCGCGCAGGATGCTGCCGAGGGTGGCCACGTCCACCTGCCCGTTGCGCAGGGACTGCTCGGTGTTGGCGGGCGGGACGACGGTGAGTTCCACCTGGGCGATCTCGTCGTTGTCCAGACCCTCCTGGGCCAGCCACTCCCGGACCACGAACTCGTGGTGGGCGCCGAGCGTGTTCATCGCGACCGTTTTACCGACGAGGTCGCGGGCTTCGGTGATGTCGCTGTCCTCCAGCACGTAGTAACCGCTGAAGGTCTCCTGGTCGGATCCGTAGTAGGACACCACTGAGGTGATCGGTGACCCTGCGGCGACCAGCTTGGCGATCGCCCCGTTGAAGGCCCCGCCGACATCGGTGTCGCCGGTGGCCGCGGCCTGGATGTCCTGGGGGCCGCTGGTGGTGTCGCCGATCCACTCCAGCTCGATGCCGTCGAGGTAGCCGAGGTCCGCCGCCAGCTCGGGGAAGACCACGTTGCCGGTGCTGCCCTGGTAGCGGATGACGGTGGCGGCCGAGTCGCTGGCGGTGCTCTCGGAGGTTCCGCAGGCGGACAGCAGGGGAAGGGTCGCCCCGGCGGTGCCGACCGCGGCGGAATAGCGCAGGATGTCGCGTCGCGTGTGCATGAGTGAGCTCCGAAGGACGGCGGGCCGCGCGTGCGTCGGCCCGCCGTCGTCAAGGGGGTGCCGAGAGGTTTCGGGGGCGGGCCTCGGAACGGTGAGGGGGCTCTAGACCGCCGGGGTGTACTCGCTGGAGTCCCCGGCCAGGGAGCGGCTCGGGCGGCCGTCGACCCCCTTGGGGACGTCACCGGCGACGGTGATCCGGTGCAGGCGGCGGGCCTCGTCGCCGTAGTCGGCCACCGCGTAGTGCTGGGTGGCGCGGTTGTCCCAGACCGCCACGTCGCCCTCGCGCCAGCTCCACCGCACAGTGTTCTCCGGGCGGGTCACCCGCTGCTGGAAGAGCTCGAACAGCAGGTTGAAGTCCTTGCTGCTGAGGCCGGAGAAGTGCTGGGCGAAGTGGCCGAGGAACAGGCCCCGCTCGCCCGTCTCGGGGTGGACGCGGACCACCGGGTGCTCGGTCTTGTAGACGGTGGAGACGAACTGCTCCCGGTACTTCTTCAGGTCGCCGGTCAGTTCGCGCTTGGGCACCGCCGCCGCGTAGTCGTAGTCGTTGCTGTGCACGGCGCGCAGGCCGTCGGCGAGCTCCTTCAACGGCTCGGGCAGGTCCTGGTACGCCGTGACGGTGTTGGCCCACGTGGTGTCACCGCCGTACGGGGGCAGGTGGATCGCGCGCAGCACGCTGGCCTGGGGCGGGCGGTCGACGAAGGTCACGTCGGTGTGCCAGCTGTTGGCCTTGCCGCGCTCGGAGTCGATCGGCAGGACGTGGTGCTCCTGCCCGAAGGCCTTGCCCGTGGTGGGGTGCGGGGTGGTGAGCGGCCCGAGGAGGGTGGCGAACCCGGCCTGGGCCTCGTCGGTGAGGTGGTGCTGGTCCCTGAAGAAGACCACCTTGTGTGCGAGCAGGGTCTCGCGGATGCTCGCGACGGTGGTCTCGTCCAGGTCGGGGCCGATCTCCACGCCGGAGATCTCGGCGCCGATCCGTCCGGCGACGCGGCGGACGGTCAGTTCCGTGGCCGTGGTGGTCATGACGGTGCTCCGTTCGGCAAGGGGGTGCGCGGCGGTCGCCTCACGCGTCCGGTCGCGGTCCGTCCGCTGCGAGTGCTCTGACGGTAGATCGCCCGCGCAGCTAAAGTCAACCAAATCAGTAGGAATACTATGAAATAAGAGTTCGTGCAGTTCACGGGCTCGATGTGCGGTCATCATCCGTTCACACGAGTCACCGATCCGTCATGAGAGGTGCGGGCGCTAGGATTCCGCCGGGCCAAAGGCCAGCTCATCCGCAGCGGAGGGAACCCGAGATGAACGACCGCACCCAGGCCTTCGAAGGCCTCACCGAGAACTACCGGGCCTTCCGCCCCGGATACCCGCAGGAGGTGCTCGACACCCTGCGCGACCACGTGCGCGCCGGTCCCTCCGACGACTGGCCCGACCCGTGGCTCCTCCTCGACGTCGGGGCCGGAACCGGTATCTCCACGCGTGCTCTCCGCGGGGCCTTCGGCCCCGGGCCGCGCGTGGTCGGTGTGGAACCCGGTCACGACATGCGCGGGGCCGCCGCGACCGACGCCGAGCCGGGCGAGGGCGACGCGGTCGAGTACGTAGACGGCCGGGCCGAGGACATCCCCTTCCCAGACGCCTCCGCGTCCCTCGTCCTCACCGCCCAGGCCGTGCACTGGTTCGACCGGCCCGCCTTCTACGCCGAATCCGTACGCCTCCTCGCCCCAGGCGGCACCCTCGCCGTGCTCAACAACAACCGCGACCTCGAAGGCAGCGCCTTCACCGACGCCCACGAGGACCTGCTGGAGCGGTACAGCCCCGGATACGACCGGTACTACCGCACGTACGACCTGGTTGGTGAATTCTCCGCGGCCAAGGGCCTGACCGGTGCGACCGAGCAGACCTTCCCGTGGGTACGCGAGCTCACCGCGGATGGGTACCTCGGTATGGCGATGTCGTCCAGCAAGATGGCGGCCGCGGCCGAGGAGATCGGTGCGGACCGGATCCGGGCCCAGCTCAGGGCCATCGCCGACCGCCACTTCCCCGACGGCACCGTACGCGTCCCCTACACCACCCAGCTGGTGGTGGCCCGGAAGGCCTGAACCAGGGCGAACCCCGCTTCCAGGTGTGAGAACCACGGCGTGGGTAAGCCTTTCGGAGAGACTGATCCAGGGAGGCGTACCGAGTGGAGACCGTCCTGGCCCTCGCGCACGAACTCGCTGAGCCCTCCCGAAACCCCCAGCTGGTCCGCCTCATTGGCCTGCTGGCGGTCGGCATCCCCCTAGCGTGTTACGTCGGCTACCGGCTCCTGGGCAACGAGCGGGAACGCCGTCGCGACGCCCGTACGGCCGCGGGCTGGCCCACCGCGACCGGAACCGTCGTCTTCGCGAAACCGGTCTGGGCGAGACCGCCCCACCCCGTGCCCGAGCTCGCGGGTAAGGAGCCACAGCCCAAGCTCGACAAGGTAGGGGTCAGGTACGTGTTCGAGGTCGACGGCCAGGAGTACGAGGGGAACACCCCCAACCCCGATGAGCTCACCCGGCGGCGCTGGGGCGCCCACCGCGCCTGGAAGTACGCTCAGCGTCATCCGGCGGGCAGCGAGGTGGCCGTTCGTTACGACCCCGAGGACCCCACCCGCAACTGTGCCGACCCGGAGGCCACGGCCGCCGGGCAGGTCCCGGAGTAGACCCGAAAGGCACGTATGGAACTCGGCCCGCTCGGCTATCTGATCGTTGGCGCGGCTGTCCTGGCCTGGGCCTACGGCCTCTACCGCATGGTCCGGCGCCAGGTGCGGCGCGAACAGGACCCCGACGACCCCGGCCCCGGGCACGGCGGGCCGCTCCGCGACTGGTGAGGTTTTGCGAGAACCAGGACTCCTGGTGGCGTTGGCCGGAGCAGACCCCGGGAAGGCTGCCGCAGATCGGGCCCTAGACACCGGGCCCGGAGGCGACGACGGGGGAACACACACCAATGGCGCAGCTGATCGTGCTCGGGGTGGCCGACCGGGACACCGCCGAAGAGGCGCTCGACATCGCCGCTGACCTCAGCAAACAGGAACTCCTCCGACTGGAGGACGCCGCCTACGCGTACAAGGACGACAAGGGACGTCCCCGCATCCACCAGACCGTCAACCTGACCGGCTACGGCGCCGCGGGCGGAGCGCTGTGGGGCACGCTCATCGGCATGCTGTTCCTGAACCCGCTTCTCGGACTGGCCGTCGGCGCGGGTACCGGGGCGATCGCGGGCAGGCTCAGCGACGTGGGGATCGACGACGTCATGATCAGGGGCATCGGCTCCGAACTCCAGCAGGGCAGGGCCGCCGTGTTCCTGCTCGCCGACGACGCCACCATCGACCGTGTCGTCGACGCCTTCCGGCCGCTGCACCCCACGGTTATCCAGACCAACCTGTCCAAGGACAACGAGCACGAGCTCATCGAGGCACTCCGAGGCTAGGCTCCCCGAGCCCTCTCACGCCGCCGGTGCGGGCCACTCGCACCGGCGGCCCCTCACTTCCGTTTCCGGGCCGCGGTCCCGCCCCGCCGGTGCTCCCCGGGGGCCTTGGCCAACAACAGAGCCGAGCGTTGCACTCCGCTGAACCCCTCGCCCTGATCATGGATCTTGCGCCCGTACCCGGCCCGCTGGCCAGCGTCGACTCGACGAGGAGAAGTGATGACCGGTAACGGACCCGACCACGCCGATCCCACCGACTTCGCCAACGCGGACCGGGGACTGATCGCCCGGCTCGAGCCAGGGCAGGTCAGAAACGAGGAGGGCCGGGTGGTCTGGGACGCCGACGCCTACGCGTTTCTCGACGGGGAGTGCCCGGACAGCGCCAACCCGAGCCTGTGGCGCCAGTCCCGCCTGTGTGCCAAGCAGGGCCTGTTCAAGGTCGCTGAGGGGATCTACCAGGTCAGGGGCCTGGACCTGTCGAACATGACGCTGGTCGAGGGCGACCAGGGCGTCCTCGTCATCGACCCGCTGATCTCCGCCGAACCCGCACGTGCCGGGCTTGAGCTGTACCGCGCGAACCGCGGCGACCGCCCGGTCAGCGGGGTGATCTATTCGCACTCGCACGTCGACCACTTCGGCGGGGTCGGCGGCGTCACCGACGGCACCGTGCCGATCCTCGCACCGTCCGGGTTCATGGAGCACGCGGTGTCGGAGAACGTCCACGCGGGGCCCGCCATGGCCCGCCGCAGCCTCTTCCACACGGGCTCCCACCTGGAGCCGGGGCCGCGGGGACAGATCGGACTGGGTCTCGGACAGACCAACTCGAGCGGCACGGTCACCCTCATCGCGCCCAACCGCGACATCACCCGGACCGGCCAAGAGGAGGTCGTGGACGGGGTTCGGATCGTCTTCCAGATGACGCCCGGAACCGAGGCGCCCGCGGAGATGAACTTCTACTTCCCCGAACACCGGGCCCTGTGCATGGCGGAGAACGCCACCCACAACCTGCACAACATCCTCACGCTCCGCGGAGCCCAGGTCCGCGACGCCCGGATCTGGTCGCGCTACCTCGACGAGTCCGTCGAACTGTTCGCGCACGAGTCCGACGTCCTGTTCGCCTCGCACCACTGGCCGACCTGGGGTACCGACAACCTGGTCAGGTACCTGAGGCAGCAGCGCGACCTCTACGCCTACCTGCACGACCAGACTGTACGGATGATGAACCAGGGGTACGTGGGCTCCGAGATCGCCGAACACCTGCAGCTGCCGCCCGGGCTGGAGGGGGAGTGGCACACGCGCGGCTACTACGGTTCCGTCAGCCACAACGTCAAGGCCATCTACCAGCGCTACATGGGCTGGTTCGACGGCAACCCCGCCCACCTGTGGGACCACCCTCCCGAGGAGGAGGCCCGCAGGTACGTCGACTGCATGGGAGGTGTGGACGAGGTGGTGCGCAAGGCGGACGAGTACCGGTGCCACGGGGACCTCCGGTTCGCCGCGACCCTGCTCAACCACGCGGTGTTCGCCGAACCCGGGCACGGCCGGGCCCGGGCGGCGCTGGCCGGGGTGTACGAGCGGTTGGGTTTCGGCTCGGAGAACGGTACCTGGCGCAACTTCTACCTCCAGGGCTCAGCCGAGCTGCGGCGCGGCAAACCGGACCACTCGCCCGACCTGGGCGCCGGTATGACGGCCGCGCTGTCGATGGGCCAGCTCTTCGAGTCGCTCGCGATCCGGATCAACGGCCCCAAGGCCTGGGACACGCACATGGTCATCGACTGGGTGTTCTCGGACCTGGGCACCACGTACCGCACGACCCTGTCCAACGGGGCGCTCACCACACGGGAGAAGCCGCGCCGAGGCGAGCCCGGGCTGGTCGTCACCCTGAACAAGTTCCGTCTGCTGCGGTTGCTCGCGGGCAAGGGGACGGAGGGTATGGCGTTCTCCGGCGACGAGTCGCTCCTGGACCACCTGTTCGGCCTCCTGGACCAGCCCGACCCGAACTTCGACATCGTGACCCCCTGAACGGGCCTCCTGAACGGGCCCTGGGAGGTCAGGGAAGCGCACGCGCTGCCGAAGACTGCGCGGCGATCCCGTCCAGGACCATGTCCAGCCCGGTGAGGACCCAGTCCCCGCCCTGCTTCCCGTCGTCCTCATCGGATTCCGGGGAGGAACTGACGAGGGCGGCAACACGGGGAAAGCCGGAGAGGTCGTCGCCGCCGAGCCTTTTCCGCCAGGCGGCCCCGGGGCTTCGGTCCGCGAGCTCCCCGGTATCACCCAGTCCGCTCGCGCCACCCGGCCCGGTCTCGTCGCCCAGTGCCATGCGGGCGCTGCCCTGGAGGTAGTGGGTGACGGCCATGATCGCGCGCCCGGCCTGGGGCAGGGTGAGGTCGAGGGGTTCGAGGGCGGTCAGCGCCCACTCCATGGACGCGAGCATGTGCGGACCGGCTGGCGGGGCGACGGTTGCCGTGGCGGTGAGCAGCCACGGGTGGGCGGTGTACATGGCCCAGTCGTGCCGGGCGAGCAGGCGCATCCGCTCCCGCCAGTCCAGGCCGCCGGGATCGGGGTAGGCGTGCCGGGCGTGGAGGGTGTCGATCATGTCCCGGAGCAGCTCCTCCTTGTCCGAGACGTGCCGGTACAGCGACATCGCGCCGGCGCCGAGCTGCTTGGCGATCCGGCGCATCGACACCGCGTCGAGCCCCTCGCGGTCGGCGAGACCGATCGCCGCCTCGACGATGCGTTCCCTGTTCAACGCCTGTCCCGCCACACTCACCACCCGGTTCGCCGTTGCGGTCATGCTAACCCTTGCGTACGGTGTACCCACGTGCATGCGTACGCCGTACTCAAGGAGTTGTCTTGACCACCCGCACCACACGAACCCACTCTCGGCGGTGGCTCGCCTTAGGCGTGCTCATCGTCCCGGTCCTGCTCACGTCCATGGACATCTCGATCCTCTACATGGCCGTGCCCGCCATCACCGCCGACCTCGCACCCACCGCGGGGCAGGCACTGTGGATCCTCGACATCTACGGCTTCCTGCTGGCCGGGCTGCTCATCACCGCCGGCAACATCGGCGACCGGATCGGGCGGAGGCGCCTCCTGATGGTCGGCTCCGCGCTCTTCGGTGCGGCCTCCTTGGCGGCGGCGCTCTCCACTTCCCCCGAGGCGCTGATCGCCGCCCGCGCCCTCATGGGGGTCGGCGGGGCCACCCTCATGCCGTCCACGCTCGCGCTGATCCGCAACATCTTCACCGACCCCGCCGAGCGGACCCGGGCGATCGGACTGTGGACCGCGGGCTTCGCCGGAGGGGCGGCGCTCGGCCCGATCGTCGGCGGCGTCCTCCTGGAGTTCTTCGCCTGGGGATCGGTCTTCCTGGTCAACGTGCCGATCATCCTGGCCCTGCTGGCGGTGGGCGCTCTGGTGCTCCCTGAGTACCGGAACACACGCGCCGGGCCCCTCGACGTGCCCAGCGTCCTGCTGTCCTTCACTGCCGTCCTGCCTCTGGTGTGGTCGGCCAAGACCGCCGCGGAGGAGCTCGCCCTCACCCCGGTCGGCGCGGCGGCACTGGCGGTCGGCCTGTTCTCGGGGACCGTCTTCGTCCTGCGGCAGCGCCGACTGGCGGTGCCGCTCGTGGACGTGTCGCTCTTCGCCAACCGCCGGTTCACCGGGGCCGTCCTCGCGGGCGGGCTCATGATGTTCTCGCTCGTGGGGATGATGCTCCACACCGCCCAGTTCCTCCAGCTGGTCCAGGGGTTCTCGCCCCTGAACGCCGCGCTGCTGCTGGTGCCGGTCCTCGTGGCGGTCGCGGTGACCTCCGTCCTCTCCGTCACCGCCGCCCGGCTGTGGGGCCACCGCGCGGTGTTCGCGGGCGGGGCTCTGGTCTCGGCGGGCGGCATGCTCGTACTGGGCCTGGTCCCGGCCGACCCGCCCACCTGGTGGGTCCTGGCCGGTTCCGCGCTGGTCGGCATGGGTGTCGGGCCGGTCGCGGCCCTGGCCGTGGACGTGGTGGTCGCAGCGGTCAGACCCGAACGCGCGGGAGCGGCCTCCGCGGTGTCGGAGACCGCGAACGAGCTCGGTGCCGCGCTCGGCATCGCGGTCCTGGGCACGGTCAGCGCGGTGTTCTACCGGACCGGGGTCCGGGAACGGCTGCCCGAAGACGTTCCCGAGGAGGGCGTGGAAGTGATCGGGTCCAGCCTGGGCGCCGCGCTCGGGGCGGCCGAACAGCTTCCGGCGGAGGCGGCGAGCAGTATGGCGGCCTCGGCGCGGGAAGCGTTCGTCGAGGGGATGTCCGCCACCGGCCTGGTCGGTGCCGCGCTCCTGCTCACCTTGGCGGTGGGGCTTCTCGTGCTCCTGCGCCAACGGTGAGCGCTACCAACGGCGAGCGCTGCGGGCCTGGGGGCGGGGTGTTCAGGAGCGTACGCGCAGGCGGCGGAGCATGCGGGCGTCCTGGAAGCCCACCGCCCGGGCCGCCGACTCCACCGTCGAACCCCCACCGATCAGCTGCTCGGCGCGCTCCACCCGCAGACTCTGCTGGTACCGCAGCGGGGTCAGGCCCGTGGCCCGGGCGAAGGCCCGGGTGAGAGTGCGCTCACTGACCCCCGCCGAAGCGGCGAGGTCGGTCAGCCGCAGGGGCTCCGTGTACCGGGCATCGATGGCGTCCTGCGTCCGGTGCACCACGTCCACCGGGTGGCTCCGGTGCCGCAGCATCACGCTGGCCTGGGGTTCGTCGCCGTTGCGGCGGGCGTAGACCACCATCTCCCGGGCCACGGAGGCCGCCACCGCCGGGCCGTGCCACCGGGCCGCCAGGTGCAGGGCGAGATCGATGCCGCTCGCGATGCCCGCCGAGGTCACCACCCGGCCGTCGGACACGTACAGCACGTCCGGTACGACCCGGGCACGCGGGTGTCGGCGGGCGAGTTCGTCCTGGAGGGTGTGGTGGGTGGTGCACCGGCGCCCGTCCAGCAGCCCTGCACGGGCCAGGACGAAGGCGCCCGAACAGACGCTGGCGAGCATGCCGCCGGACGCGTGGTGCGCGGTCAGCGCCGCCACCTGCTCCGGGGTGACGTGCGGCGCCGCCCCGGAGGTCCGCCAGCCGGGGACGAGCACCAGGTCGTCGGGGCCAACGGGCGGCCAGTCGGTCGCGGCACGCAGCCCGACGCCTTGGGCGGTGGGCACCTCGGGGAGCGCACTGACGTGGTGGAGTTCCACGGGATGGCCCGTGTCGGCCATGCCGGAGAACACCTGGGCCGGGCCGGCCAGATCCAGCAGGTGGAGTCCCGGTAGGAGGAGGAAGACGACCTTGCGCACGATCCGGTCATTCTAACCGGGCCGCATCAGCGGGCCCCGGACACGATCTCGTCGACCGTGCGCACGGCGGCGAAGCGGCCGGAGAGCGCGTACACGGTGCGGTTGACGATGTCCCGCGGCAGGAGGGTCGCCGGGTCGTCGAGGACCTCCCGCAGCGCACGGCCGGGCGGGGCGCCCGGGGCCTCGATGGGTTGGGTGGCCGTGGCGTCCACCGCGAAGACCATGCCGAAGCCGAGCTCCGAACCCATGCGGGTGGTGGTCTCGCAGCACTGTTCGGTGCGCACCCCGCAGACGGTGACCTCGCCGATGCCCCAACCCGTGAGCAGACGCCCCAGGTCGGTGCCGGTGAACGCGCTGTGCGCGGTCTTGGTCATGACAGGTTCGCCACCGGTCGGCGACAGCCCGGGCATGGGCTCCACGAGGCCGCGCTCGGGGTCGAACACCGTGTCGGTACCGGGCTCTGTGTGCAGGATCCACACCACCCGGTCGCCCCGGTTCCGGTAGTGGTCCACGAGGCGGCTGATGGGTTTGGCGACCTCGGGGTCGGAGGCGGCTTGCCAGCTCTGCTGCTGGAGGAAGGACCGTTGCGCGTCGACGACGACCAGTGCTCTGCCGGTGCTGGGAACTGTGCTCATACCCGGACCTTCCCAGCGGGCCGGGGCCCGGGCCAGGCACGATCCCGGCCCCTACCGGACTGATCCGGTCACAGGTCCAGGGACCAGTACTGGCCGACGAGGTCGTGCCCGAAGCTGTGGTGGGGCTCCTCCTCCACCAAGGTGAATCCGGCTTCCTGGTAGATCCGTCGCGCCGACGTCAGGACGTCGTTGGTCCACAGGGTCATCCGCTTGTAGCCCTGTTCCCGGGCGTAGGGCAGGCAGCGTTCCACGAGGGCGGAGCCGATCCCCAGTCCGCGTGCCCCAGGGGCGACCATGAGGAGCCGGAGGCGGGCGGTGCCGGGTTGGCCGTCGGGGACACAGAAGACGCTGCCGACCCGTGCCCCGTCCGCCTCGGCGATCCACGCTGCGCCGGTGGCCGGGTCGAAGTCCGCGACGATCCGCGCGACCAGGGTCTCGTAGGTCATGTCCCAGCCGTACTGCTCCGCGTACGCCTCGCCGTTGACCTTGACCACCCATCCCAGGTCGCCGGGGGCTCCGAGCGGTCGGATCCGGGTCTCCACAACGACCTCCAGGCTACTGACACGACTGTTTCAGTACTCCTAGACTAGGCGCGTGCCCACCGACGGAGCAAGCCCCTCACCGCGCCGGAACCACCTGCTGGAAGCGGCCTACCGCTACGCCCTCGACCACGGGCTGGCCGACCTGTCCCTGCGCCCCCTCTCCACCGCCATCGGCACCAGCCCGCGCGTGCTGCTCTACCTGTTCGGCAGCAAGGACGGCCTCGTCCGCGAACTCCTCGGCCGCGCCCGCGCCGACGAGCTCGCACTCCTGGAACGGCTGCCCCGCGGCGCCGACCTGCCGGAGACCGCGGCCCGGGTGTGGGAGTGGTTGACCGCCGAGGAGCACCGGTCCCTGCTGACCCTGTGGGTGGAGGGCTACGCCCGTTCGCTCGTCGAAACGCAGGGGCCCTGGGCCGATTTCGCCGCCGCCACCGTCCGCGACTGGCTGGACGTCCTGGCCCGGTCCCAGCCCGCCCCGGACACACCCGAGGCGCTCGCTCAGCGCACCCGCGTCCTCGCCCTCCTGCGCGGCGCCCTGCTCGACCTCCTCGCCACCGGAGACACCGACCGCGTGACCCGGGCCGTCCAAACCGACCTGGCGGACCTGGCGGACCAGTCTGATCGAGCTGGTCGCTCTGGTCGGGCCGACCGGTGACACCCGCCCGGTCGAACCCGGCCAGAGGTCCGCGCGCTGCCCGGAGACCCGGGTGCCGCCCCCACCGCGGGCTCAGCCGAGCCGCTTCTTGAAGCCCACGTGGCTGGCCTCGTAGCCCAGGTGCTCGTAGAAGCGGTGGGCGCCCTCCCGCTGCGCGTCCGAGGTGAGCTGCAGCAGCACGCAGCCGCGCCTGCGCGCCTCGCGTTCGGCCCATTCCAGGAGCTCGGTGCCCAGGCCGCTGCCGCGCTCCTCCGTGTGGACCCGCACCGCCTCCACCTGGGCGCGGGAGGTGCCCTTCCGGGACAGACCGGGCAGGACCGTGAGCTGGAGGGTACCCACCACACGGCCCTGCCGACGGGCCACGGCCAGGTACTGGTGCGGGTCGGCGTCGATGTCCTCGAAGGCCCTCAGGTACGGGGCCAGGTCGTCGGGGGTCTCCCGGGAGGCGCCCAAGGGGTCATCGGCCAGCATGGCGACGATCGCCGCCACGTCCGCCTGCACGGCGCGTTCGATGGTGAGCATGCGCCTAACCTAGCGCTCCGCCGTGCGCGCGGCCCCGGGCCCGCCGGGACACCTACTGTCCTTGCTCACCCCCGTCTCCCTCCACACCCAGGTCGGCGAGCAGAACCGAGCGCAGGTCCGTGAAACCCGGGGCGGTGACGTCCCGCGGCCGGTCCAGGTCGATGCGCACGTCGGTGCCGATCCGCCCCTCGTCCAGGACGAGCACCCGGTCAGCCAGGGCGATCGCCTCGTCCACGCTGTGCGTCACCAGCAGGACCGCGGGGCGGTGCCGCTCCACGAGCCGCAGGAGCAGGGCCTGCATCCGAATGCGGGTGAGGGCGTCGAGCGCACCGAACGGCTCGTCGGCCAGCAGGAGCTCCGGCTCGCGGACCAGGGAACGGGCGAGGGCGGCGCGCTGTTGTTCTCCGCCGGAGAGTTCGTTCGGCCAGGCCCGCTCGCGGCCGCCGAGTCCGACCTCCGCGAGAGCGGCCCGGCCCAGGTCCCGCGCGTTCCGGTCGCGCAGGGCGAAGACGACGTTGGGGAGCAGCCGCTGCCACGGCAGCAGCCGGGAGTCCTGGAAGACCATGGAGACGCGGTCGGGCCTGGTCAGATCCCCCCTGCCCGGTACCCCGTGGTCCAGCCCGGCGACTGCCCGAAGCAGGGTGCTCTTGCCCGAGCCGCTGCGGCCGAGAAGGGCCACGAACTCGCCCGGGACGATGTCCAGGTCCACACCCTTCAGCACCTGTTTCAGGTCGGGGCCGGCGTGGAAGCTCCGGGTGAGCCCGCGTACCCGGACCGCCGGATCCGCGACGCCGTCCTCGGCCCGGACGCTCAGTCCTCCAGCGTGCGTCGCCATTTCAGCGCCCTTCTCTGTACCAATCGGACCAGCCCGTCCAGCAGGAGTCCGAGGATCGCGTACACGACCAGACCGACGATGATCACGTCCGTCTGCCCGTAGGTTCAGGCCAGCGTCATCATGTAGCCGAGGCCGTTGGTGGAGTTGACCTGCTCGACCACCACGAGGGACAGCCAGGCGGCGGTGACGGCGAACCGCATCCCCAGCAGGAACCCGGGCAGGGCGCCCGGCAGGACCACGCGGAGCAGGAAGGCCAGCCGCCCGGAGTCCAGCGTTTCGGCGAGTTCCACGTAGCGCCGGTCGATCGCCCGCAGGCCGTTGTGCGTGTGTATATAGATGGGCACGACCACGGCCAGCGCGATCGTGATCACCTTCATCTCCTCGCCGATGCCGAACCACAGGATCAGCAGGGACAGCAGGGCGAGGTTGGGGACGGCGCGGTTGATCTGCATCGGGCCGTCCACGAGCCCTTCACCGATGCGGCTCAGCCCGGACACCACCGCCAGGGCGAGCCCGGCGACGACACCGAAACCCAGGCCGAGCAGGGCGCGCTGGGCCGAGACGACGAGGTGCTCCTGCAGGGTGCCGTCGGCGGCCAGGTCGATACCGGTGGACAGGACCGTCCACGGCTCGGTGAGGGTGCGCGGATCGATCCAGCCTGCCGCTGAACCCACCGTCCACACCGCGAGGAGCAGCAGGGGGCCGAGGGCGAGGATGAACGGAATCCGGGGGCCGGGACCCAGTCTGCGGCTCCGGGGCTGAACCGGTCTGCGCGGGCGCAGAGTGCCGAGCCCGCCGGGTCCGGCCCGCCCGGGCCGAGGTGGATCTGAGGAAGGGCTTTCGGGGGAGTCCTGTTCCCGGGGGCCGGTTCCCGGGGCTTCCGTTCCGTGGGTGCCGACGCTCACGCGTCACCTCCCGATTCCGCCTCCGCGAGCGCGGCGGGTTCGAAGCGCGTGTCGTAGACCTCTTCGCGCACGTCCACCTCGGGCCAGTCCTGCTCGGCGGCGAGCAGGTCCGCGGTGGCCTGGTGGCGTTCGATCGTGTCGTCCCAGCTCTCCGGGATGACGTTCTGACCGTCCCGTTCCACCAGGTAGGCGGCGTCCTCCGGGCTCAGGCCCTCGTGGTCGACGTAGAACCCGTCCGCCCACTCCTCGGGGTTGTCGCTGATCCACTCCGACGCGCGCCCCCACGCCTGGGCGAGCGCGCGCAGGGCGGCCGCCTTGGCCGGATCCTGGAGTACCTCCTCGGGTGCGTAGAGGTGCCAAGGGTCGTCGCGGAGCTCGTGGGGGAAGACCGCCGCCCCGTCCTCCTCGTACCTTTCGAGGTAGCGCCGGATGAGGACGCCGCTCAGCGGGGCTACGTCGACCTCGTCACTGGCCAGTGCGTTCACGTACGAGTCGTCGACGCTGGTGATCTCCACCAGTTCCACGTCGTCTTGGGAGAGGCCGACGGACTCCAGCAGGCGCAGCACGATCGCGCCTTGGGCCTGGCCGGGGCTGTAGGCCACCCGGAGGCCGCCGATGTCCTCCAGGGACTCGACGTCCGCGCCCGGGGCGATGCCGATCTCGTAGAGGGGGAAGTCCAGCGGATCCTCGCGCTCGGAGGCCGTGATCACCCGCACGTCGAGGTTGGTCCAGCGGGCGTGCAGGGGCGGGATGTCCGCGACGGCGCCCACGTCGAGGGCTTCGGCGCGGAACGCTTCGGACGTCTGCGGGCCGCCGTCCATGTTGGCCCACTCGGGCTCGAAGGGCAGGTCGTCGACCTCGCCGGACAGTTCCAAGGCCCGCTGGGTCTTGGGGTCGCCGATGCTGAGGACCGTTCCCTCGGGGATGTCGGTGGGGAGGGGTTCGTCCAGGCCCAGCTCTTGGCCCGCGTCGTCGGCGCCGGAGCAGGCGGTGACAGTGAGGAGGCCGGTGAGGGCCAGGGTCGTGCCCAGTCGGACGAAGGCTGAGGTGGGTAGCTCTCGTTGGATGGTCGGCTCCTTCGGGGGTGGTCCCGGTGCCTCCTCGCACCGCGATCCGGCTAATTCCCACATATCCTACTGATTAAGTGGGTAAATCGGCAACGGCTGCCACCAGGGACTTCCAGCCGAGACGGTGCCGCCTTTGCCTTCCGCCTGCACCGGCCAGGGCAGTGGCGTCGCGCTGAACCGGCGGGCGCCGACCCGGCGGACAAGGATTCCCGAGATCGGGGCTGGTCAATTACAGTTGACCTATGGACTCCGAACAGCTCACCGCGCTCACCCGGGCCATCGACGGTGACGACCCCCTGGTGGGGCTGGACGCCGTCGTCCAACTGCGGGGGGAGGCCGAGCGGGTCGAGGCCGTCCTCGTCCGGCGCGCCCGCAACCAGGGAGCCACCTGGGCCCGGATCGCCGAAGTCCTCGGGGTGTCCAAACAGGCCATCCACAAGAAGTACGGCGGCAAGGGCATCCTCCGGTCGGAGAAGTAGCCGGGGACGGCCAAGGGAAGGTGAGCCGGGGCCGGTCAGCGCAGGGCGGCCACGAACCGCACCATCCGCTCCTCGAACCCCTCCACGTCTCCGAACCACACGCCCACCGAGTCCGCGCCCGAGGCCGCCAGCTCGCGGAAGCGCTCCACCGCCGACTCGAACTCCTCTTCGCCCCCGGTCCACGCCATCCGCGTCCCAGCGCGCACGGGGCGCGCGGTGAGCTCGCGCAGCCGGTTGCGGGCCGTGCGGAAGGCCTCGGGCGACGGGTCGACCCCCTGCCACTCGTCGGCCCACCCCGCCGCCCGGCGCAGTGCCGCCTCGGAACCGCCGCCCACCATCAGCCGGATCCGCTCCGGCGGGCGCGGCTCGAACACCCCCTTCTCGTAGGAGTGGAACCGCCCCCGGAAGGGGCCCTCACCCTCGAACAGGTGCCGCAGCAGCTCCAGAGCCTCGTCGGTCCGGGCTCCCCTGGTAGTGAAGTCGGACCCGACGGCCGCGAACTCCTCGCGCGACCACCCCACGCCCACCCCCAGTGTGAAGCGGCCCCCGGAGAGCCGATCCAGGGTGGCCACCTGCTTCGCCAAGACAACGGGGTCACGCATCGGCATGACCAGGACCGACGTGCCCAAGCGCACCCGCTCGGTGCGCGCGGCCAGGTACGCCAGGGTCACCAGCGGCTCGTACACACCGCCGAACGTCGTCCCGTAGGGCTTGGGCGGCAGCAGGTGGTCGGGCAGCCACACGGTGTCCACACCGAGGGCCTCCGCGCGGACCCCCAGGTCCACGAGGGCCGACGGCGGCATCAGGGGCGACTCGTCGGGCAGGACCACTTGGAGGCGCGGTCCGGTCATCGGTTCGGTGAGCTCGCTCATGCGGTGACCGTAGCTCCTGACACCGGTGTGAGGGTCAAGATTCCACGCGCGCCGTCACGGCGGCCTCGGTCGGCGGGAGCTCTCAGCCCGACTCTCCGGGCGGGGTCAGGTTGGCGACCAACTCCCGGTGGTCGGTGCCCGGCGGTTCGGAGAAGCCTCCTCCGGTCACCTCGACCGCGCGGTCCCTCCGCTGCCTACCGGATTTGCTCGACCGCGTGGACCAGCAGTGTCACGGCCAGGTCCTGGCTCTCGCTCTCCGAGAGCGAACCGCTCTGCCCTTCTTCGGTGGAGGCCTCCACACGCGCCTCGACCACCAGGTTGTCGAACTGGGTCACCGCGGTCACGTACTCGTAGCCCGGGCTGCCGCCTTCGCCCACCCGGACCTCCACACCGCCGGGACCCGGCTCCGGGTGCCTGCTGGTCTCGGTGACCCACTTGCTGCGATATTGCCTCTCGGCGTTCTCGTCGGCGGACCGGTGCTGGAACCCGATCTCGTCCTTGCCATAGGGGATCACGGAGAGGTAGATCCGGTCGTCGCCCCACTCGTCCCCGACCAGGCACTCGAGGTCGTCCATGCTGGAGAACTCGCGGGTCTCCTCGGTCATGTCACCGGTGAGCCCGGGCACGGCCGCGTCGACGGCCGCCTCGTCCACGAGTCCGCACGCGCTCGGCGCGGAATCGTACTTCCCCTCCCCACCGATCCAGCCGAGGTAGTAGGCGCCGCCCACCCCGGCGGCCACGATGAGCAGCAGGATCGTGACGCACCCGATCGACAGCACTTTGAGCACGGTCTTTCCACCGCTGCGCTTCCCCTGCGGGCCGGGACCGTACGGGGGCGGCCCCGGTGGCGGACCCTGCGGCGGGTGTCCCCCTGGCGGAAAGTGTCCCGGCGGCGGTCCCTGTGGCGGGTGTCCCCCCGGCGGAAAGTGTCCCTGCGGCGGACCCTGCGGCGGCCCTTGGAACGGGCTCTGGGGCGGTCCTTGCGGCGGCCCTTGGCCAGCGGGGGTGTGGGATCCGGGGGATGCGTTGGGGTCGTGCATGGTCCGCAGCCTAACCCGAGCCGCGAAGTACCTACCCTGACTCGAACTCCGACACCCCTTGCCCCTCCCCGAACGCTTTCGTGAAGGCCTGCTCGCCGAGTA
This sequence comes from Nocardiopsis oceani, assembly GCF_054777395.1. Lineage (NCBI taxonomy): Bacteria > Bacillati > Actinomycetota > Actinomycetes > Streptosporangiales > Nocardiopsidaceae > Nocardiopsis > Nocardiopsis oceani. Next base: position 32,579 of record NZ_BAAHAR010000050.1, on the reverse strand, counting down.
CGGCTGCGGTGGCCGCACTGATCCGGTCGACGTCACCGCGCTCCGCCCCGGGCAGGGGCGCGCCCACAGACTCCCGTGCGGCCGCGGCCGCCCCCAACAGGCGGGCCGCCGCCCCCGCGTCCCCGTCGAGGACCGCGACCCCCGCGGAGCCCTCCAGCGCCAGCGCCACCGCACGCGGGTCACGGGTCGCGCGTGCCGCCGCCAGTCCCTCGGTGTGCAGCCTCCGTGCGGCGTCCGCATCACCCCGCAGCTCCGCGACGAACCCCAGCTCCGCCTTGCCCAGGGCGACACCGGGCAGGTAGCCGCTCCGCTCGTTCCACTCCACGAGCCGTTGCATGCGCTCCTCCGCCGCATCGAGCCTGCCGTTGCGGCGGTCGGCCAGGGCCAGCCCGTTCTCCGCGAAGGCCGCGCCCGCACCGTGGGCGCGTTCCCGCGCGATCCGCAACGCCCGCTCGTGAAGCTCCGCCGCGGCGTCGAAGTCGGCTGCGAGGAGGGACAGCCGCCCCAACCCCGACAGCTGCTCCGAGACGAACGTCCACAGGCCGAGGTCCTCGGCCACCCGCAGGGAGTCGGTGTGCAGCCGCCGCGCGGTGGTGTACCGGCCGCCGATCTCCGCCAGCGTGCCGAGGATGCGGGTGGCGCCCAGCCCGCCGTGGCCGTCCCCGGCCTCTCGGAACAGGGCCAGGGCCGACTCGGCGTCGGTACGGCAGCGGTCCAGGTCCCCACCGACCAGGTTCAGTTCGGCCCGGACGACGAGCGCCGACGCGATCCCCCACCTGTTCCCGAGGGCGCGGAAGGCGGTCAGGGCCTCCTCCGCCAGCCCGCCGATAACGGCCGTGTCCCCGGCCCCCAGCATGCTGGCCGCGCAGAGCAACCGTGCGTGGGCGGCACCCTCAGGGTCGTCGGCGGCCGCGTACGCGTCGAACAGCTCTGTAAGCCGGTCGTGGCGGTCCTCGTCAACCGGGTCCAGGAAGCTGACGGCGGTGCGCCAGGCCATGGCCCGCAGCCGGGCGGGGGAGTACTGCCTGCCGACCTCGGGCCGGGTGCCGAGCGCGGAGGCCAGGCAGCGGCGCGCCTCCCTGAGCCGGCCCCGCATGGTCCAGTACCGTCCCAACGCCCCGGCCAGCCGTACGGCCAGCTCGTCCGCGCCCCGGTCGGATGCGAGGACGGCCCAGTCGAGGGCGGCCCGGAGGTTGGCGGCCTCGGCGTCCAGACGGCACAGCCACTCGCGCTGCCGGTGCCCGCGCAACCCGCGCTCGGCCTCCTCCGCGAGGTCGGTGTGGTGCTCGGCGTGGGCCCGCCGCACACGCTCACCCTCACCGGATTCGGCCAGCCGCTCCAAGCCGTAGGCGGCCACGGACTCCAACAGCCGGTACCGGAGTGAACCGGCCGTCCCCTCATCGACCACCACGAGGGAGCGGTCCGAGAGGCGGGCGACCAGGTCCAAGACGTCGTCCTCGGCCACGCCGCCGCCCGAACACACCCGCTCGGCCGCCTCCAGCGTGCAGCCGCCCCGGTGGACGGCGAGCCGGCGCAGCACAGCGCGTTCGTCGCCGTCCAGCAGTTCCCAGCTCCAGTCCATCACCGCGCGCAGGGTGCGCTGGCGCTCCGGCGCGGTCCGGTGCCCCCGACCCAGGACCCGGAAACGGTCGTCGAGCCGCCGCGCCAGTTCGCGGACCCCCAAGGTGCGCACCCGGGTGGCTGCCAGCTCCAGCGCGAGCGGGATCCCGTCCAGGCGGCGGCAGACCGCGGCCACCGCCTCCCGGTCGTCCTCCTGCAGCGCGAACCCCGGGGAGGACCGTGCGGCGCGGGCCATGAACAGGCGCACCGCGGCTGAGCGGTCGGCCTCCTCCGCGCTCTCGGGCAGATCCAGCGGGGGAACGGGGTGTACCCGCTCGTCCACCAGTCCCAGCGGTTCGTGGCTGGTGGCCAGGGCCCGGACCCCCGGGGACGATTCCAGCAGCTGTTCGCACAGGCGCGAGACGGGGTCCAGAACGTGCTCGCAGGTGTCGAACAGCAGGAGCGCCCGCTGGTCCCGCAGGGCGGCGCACAGCCGTTCGGCCGACCCGCGGCGGTCCCTTTCCCGGGGAGCGTGCTCAGGTACCCCCTCACGCAGCCCCAGTACGGCCGCCACCGCCTCGGCGATGCTCCCGGTTTCCGCAGAGTCCTGGCTCCCGGGCTCGGGCCCCAGCCCGCCGAGAGCGACCATCCACACCCCGTCGGGGAACCGGTCGGAGATCCCGCGCAGGGCCTCCACGGCCAGCCGGGTCTTGCCGACCCCGCCCGGCCCGACGAGGGTGACCAACCGGTCCGACCCCAGGAGTGTGCGCACCCGGTCGATCTGCGGGCCCCGGCCCACGAGACCTCCGTCCGGCTCCCCGCTGAGCGGCGCGGGAAGGTTGGTGCGGCCGCGCGGGGGGCCCGGAGCCGCTTCGGGCGGGGACTCCAAGGAGGCGTCGCGGGCCAGGAGAGACGAGTGCAGGGCGGTCAGTTCCGCGCCCGGGTCCAGGCCCAGTTCCTCCGCCAAGTGCGAGCGCAGCCACTCGTAGCTCTCGAGGGCCTCGCTCTGCCGACCCGACCGGTACAGCGCCAGCATGTGCGCGGACCGCAGGCGTTCGCGCAACGGATGCCGCTCCACCAGGTCGCCCAGTTCACCCACCAGCAGTCGGTGTTCGCCCAACTCCAACCGGGCCTGGGCCAGCTCCTCCTCAGCGGTGAGCCGCAGCTCCTCCAAGCGGGCGGCGGCGTGGTGGGCGAACCCCTCGTCCGCAACGTCGGCGTAGGCCGGTCCCCGCCACAGGGCGAGCGCCTCCCGCAGCGCCTCGGCCCCCGAACCCGGATCGGTGGCGCTCCTCGACCGCTCCAGAAGCTCCCGCGCCCGCGTCGCGTCCACGTCGGAGGGGTCCACAGCCAGGCGGTACCCGCCCGGCCCGTGCTCCACGAGCGCGCGCCCGCCCGGCTCGGCCTGGTCCAACGCCTTGCGCAGGCGGGAGACCTTCGCCTGAAGCGCTCCGGCCGACTGGTTCGGCGGACGTCCGTCCCACAGGGCGTCCACCAGACGGTCCACGGACACCGGGTGACCCTCGTGGATGAGCAGCGCGCACAGCAGGGCGCGGACCTTCGTGCCGGGAACCCGCACACGCTCGCCGCCGGAGGTCCACACCGCGATCGGACCGAGAACCCCGAATCTCATGCCGCCCACATTAGATGCTCGCCCCTGACGGCACCTCTGACGGCGGGCGGTCAGCGGACGGTCAGCCGACGGTCAGCGCCCGCGGCCACGGTGGGCCCAACGCCGCACCCCACACGATCAAGGAGAACCCGATGAGTGCGCAGGTCGCCCGCATCGCTGTCGTCTACTACTCGTCCACCGGCAACATCCACCGCCTCGCCGAGGCGGTGGCGGACGGGGCCGCCGACGCCGGTGCCGAGGTCCGGTTGCGCCGGGCAGCCGAACTGGCACCGGCGGAGGTGGTCGAGGGCCAGCCCGAATGGCGCGCCCACCTGGACGCCACCGCGCACATCCCCGAGGCCACGCACGACGACCTGCTCTGGGCCAACGGCTACGCCTTCGGCACGCCCACCAGGTTCGGCAACGTGGCTTCCCAGCTGCGGCAGTTCATCGACACGACCAGCGGGCTCTGGCAGGCGGGCGAGTTCGCGGGCCAGCCCGCGACCGGTTTCACCGGCAGCCACTCGGAGCACGGCGGCCAGGAGTCCACCCTGCTCTCCCTCTACAACACGTTCTTCCACTGGGGTGCGGTCGTCGTGCCCACCGGATACGTCGACTACGAGCTGGTCACGGCGGCGGGCGGCAACCCGTACGGCGTCAGCCAGGTCGAGGAGCGGGCCGAGGCGGACCCGGAGTACGTGAAGGCCGTGCTCGCCGCCGCCCGCTGGCAGGGCGGGCGGCTGGCCGCCTTCGCCGGGACCCTGGCCGCCGCCCACACCGAATGACCACCGGTTCCACTTCCCGCCCCTCGGCCGTGTTCCGCGGAACACGCCCTAACCAGAAGGAGCCTTCGATGACAGTCGAAAGCACCACCCTCGAACACGACGGCCGCGCGGACGCGGGTGGGCGCCCCCACGTGTCCGCCCGCTGGGACTCCGAACCCCTGGACCTGTCGGCCTACCTCGAGCGGATCGGCTACGACGGGCCGCTCACTCCGACCCTCGACACACTGCGGGCCCTGCAGTCCGCGCACCTGGAAGCGATCCCGTTCGAGGGGATCAACGCCTACCTTGGTGTCCCGATCCCGCTCGACATCGACTCCCTGCAGGACAAAATGGTGCGCGGCCGACGCGGCGGCTACTGCAACGAACAGAACATCCTGTTCGGCACGGTCCTCGACCGCCTGGGCTTCCGGGTGACCGGCCGCAACGCCCGCATGCTGATGGGCGCCGACGAGCGCGTCATCACCGGGCGCGGGCACGCCATCCTGTCGGTGGTGATCGACGGGACGGACTTCCACGTGGACGTGGGTATCGGCAACGTCGGGCCGCGCGGCCCGGTCCCCTTGACCGAGGGCGTGCGGACCGCCACGGGGCCGTGGGAGTACCGGATGGACCGCTCCGACCTGGACCACTGGGTGCTCCGCTACCGGCGCCCGAAGCAGGGCGACTGGTTCAACGTCGTGCAGTTCACCGAGGAGACGCACTACCGGTCCGACTACGCGGAGCAGAACATCATCTCCGCGACCCACGAGTCCTCACCCTTCACCCAGCAGCCCATCGCCGCATTCAACGGCGCCGAGGAGAGGCACGCGCTCGCCGGACTGGTCCTCAACACCTACCTGCCGAACGGGCAGAAGCGCACCCGCGAGATCTCCGAGGAGGACGTCCCCGGCACACTCCGCTCGGTTTTCGGGATCCACCTGTCCGAGGAACGGGAACGCGCACTCGTGGAGCGCCTTCGCACCCAGGATCTCCCGGAGGAATCGCCGCTCGGGGGGTGACCCGGGAGCCGCGGGGCCGTCCGAACCCGGGCCGTATGAGCTTGGGGCGGGCGGCCTCACCAGTGGCGGGCCGCTCCCAAGAGGCGTGACCGGACCCGTTCCAGGTGCGGATTGTCAGTCACACCCGGGCGCCGGGCCAGGTACACGGTGTTGAACGGCGGGTCCTCCGGCTCCAGCAGTGCCACCAGATCCCCGTCGAGCAGGGCCCGCTGGCACAGGTAGCGCGGCAGGACGGTCACCCCCGCCCCGCCCGCCACGGCGGTCATCACCGCACGCAGGTCGGGAACGGTGATCGCGGGCGTGTAGGTCAGCCGCACCCCGAACACGTGCCGCCAGTAGCGGCGCGCGATGGGAAGGTCGTCGGCGTAGGTCACCAACGGCACCCCGCAGAGCGCGGCACAGCCCTGGCGCTGGACCCGGTCGAGACCGATCCGTTCGGCCCAGGAGGGTGCGGCCACCAGGACGAACTCCTCGTCCATCAGCGGTTCGGCGAGCAGCGTTCGGCCGCGGGGGCGGACCGTGGACAGCACCAGGTCGTGCCGTCCGGCCCGGAGCCCTTCCAATAGTTCGTCGGCGAGCCCGGTGTGCACGCGCAGGCGCAGGTCCTCGCCGGTGACCAGCGGGGCGAGCGCGGGAAGCACGCGCTCGCCGAGCAGCTCGGCCGGGCCGGCCAAGCGCAGCGGAGCGGGCGGCAGCGACGACGAGCCGGGGCCGGTCCGGCCCGCCACCACCTCCAGGTCGTCGAGGGGGCCCGCTACACGGGCGGCGAGGTCGTTCGCGTCGGCGGTGGGTGCCACACCGCGCGGAAGGCGTTCGAAGAGTTCGTGACCCAGGCGGCGCTCGAGGGTACGTATCTGGGTGGTGACGGTCGGCTGCGAGAGCCTCAGCAGCTGCGCCGCCGCGGTGAACGAACCCGAGCGGTGCACCGCGAGGAAGGTGCGGAGCAGCTGGAGGTCGAGGGGCCCGTCCGCCACGGGATCCGGTGCCGGAGCCGACGACAGGACCGGCTTCGCAGCTGGCGAGGCCGAACCATTGGAAATCCTATAGGTCACCTCGCCGATCCTATTGGTATCTGTATGCCGCTCCGGTCTAGTGTCGAGGTCCCGTGGCTGTGCCGGTTCCCGGTCCCACGAAGTCGAATCAGGGGGAGAGCTTCACCATGCCCGTTTCCAAGGAAGTCCACCTCGTCGCCCGGCCCTCCGGTGAGCCGAAGCCCGAGGACTTCGCCGTGGTCGAGGCCACCGTCGCCGACCCCGCTCCGGGCCAGATCCTGGTCCGCAACGACTGGATGTCGGTCGACCCGTACATGCGCGGCCGCATGAACGACGTGAGGTCCTACGTGCCGCCCTTCGAACTGGGGAAGGCCATGGAGGGCGGCGCCGTCGGCACCGTCGTCGCCTCCGAGAGCCCCGACGTCCCCGTGGGCTCCTCCGTCCTGCATTTCCAGGGCTGGCGCGAGTACGCACTCATGGACGCCACCCGCGCCAAGGTCGTCGACACCGACGCCGCTCCCGCGCAGGCCTACCTCAGCGCGCTCGGCATGGTCGGTCTCACGGCCTACGCGGGGCTGACCGCGGTCGCCGGGCTCAAGGAGGGTGACGTGGTGTTCGTCTCCGGTGCCGCGGGTGCGGTCGGCAGCATCGCCGGCCAGCTCGCCAAGCTGCTCGGAGCAGCGAAGGTGATCGGCTCCGCCGGCGGCCCCGAGAAGAAGCGCCGCCTGCTGGAGGAGTTCGGCTACGACGCCGCCATCGACTACCGCGAGGGCGATCTCGAGGGGCAGCTGGCCGAAGCCGCACCCGAAGGCATCGACGTCTACTTCGACAACGTCGGTGGCGACCACCTGCGCGCCGCCATCCAAGGCATGCGCGTGCACGGCCGGGCCGCCCTGTGCGGAGCGATCTCGGTCTACAACGCCACCGAGCCGGTGCCCGGGCCGGACAACCTCGCTCTGCTGGTCGGCAAGCGCATCAAACTCCAGGGCTTCCTCGTCGGCGACCACGGCGACCTGGACCCCGAGTACCACAAGCTCGCAGGTCCGTGGCTGGCCGAGGGAAAGCTGCGCACGGAGGAGACCGTGGTGGACGGGATCGACCACTCGGTAGAGGCCTTCCTCGGCATGATGCGCGGGGCCAACACCGGCAAGATGCTGGTCCGACTGGACTCCTGAACCCATCCCCGCACCGGCCCGTGGCACGATGCGCCACGGCACACCCCACACCCCACACAGTCGAAAGGCACACCCTTGCAGCACGTCACGCTGAACAACGGCCTCACCATGCCGCAGCTCGGATTCGGCGTCTGGCAGGTCCCCGACGACGAGGCCCACACTGCTGTCACGGCCGCCATCGAGGCCGGCTACCGCAGCATCGACACCGCACGGCTCTACGACAACGAGAAGGGCACGGGCCGGGCCATCGCCGACTCCGGTGTGGCCCGTGAGGACATCTTCCTCACCACCAAGCTGTGGAACGACGACCAGGGCTACGACAAGGCCCTGAAGGCCTTCGACGCGAGCCTTGAGCGCCTGGGCACCGAGTACGTCGACCTGTACCTGATCCACTGGCCGGCCCCGGAGCGCGACTCCTACGTCGACACTTGGAAGGCGCTGGAGCGCATCCACGCCGAGGGGCGGGCCAAGGCCATCGGCGTGTCCAACTTCACCGCCAAGACCCTGGAGCGCCTGATCGGTGCGGCCGAGGTCGTGCCCGCGATCAACCAGATCGAGCTGCACCCGTACTTCTCGCAGACCGGCATGCGCGCCACCAACGCCGACCACGGACTCCTGACGGAGGCCTGGAGCCCGCTGGGACAGGGCAAGGGCCTGCTCGATGACCCGATCCTGGTCGACCTCGGGGCCAAGCACGGCAAGTCCGCGGCGCAGGTCGTGCTGCGCTGGCACCTCCAGCTCGGCAACGTCGTCATCCCCAAGTCCGTGACCCCGTCGCGGATCAGGGCGAACTTCGACGTGTTCGACTTCGAGCTCACCGCCGAGGACATGGAGCGGGTCCACTCCCTCGACCGCGGCGGCCGCATCGGCCCGGACCCGGACACGTTGAACTAGGTTGTGTTCGCCGAACACGCCCTAACCCAGCGGACGGGACCGTTCGGCGTCCCGATGATCCCATGGTGGCCCGTACCGATTATCCGGTGCGGGCCACCAGGTTCGACGATCCGAGGGTAAACCCGGGCACGGTCGGATGACCGCTTCCGGCCGGAGAATCGACCCCAGTACCAGGGCAAACACAGCTAACACGAGACACTTCGCGAGGGGTATAAGCGTGCTGTGCGCGGCCGTCCGGCGACACCTCATCAGGGACTTGCCTCCCGGAGTGGCGAGGGGCCGAACAGAGGCGTACAGTCCTCCATGGTGCGCCGGGACAGTTCACACGGCGGACACCACATCTCTCTCTACGCGAAACCTGATTCATGACCGTCGTCCCCCTTCGCGCCGCGCGTGTCTACCGCTCCGAAACCGCTGAGCGGTCCGTGCACGCCTGGTGTCACAAAGCCCTGAGCCAGTGGCCCGAACTCGGCCCCCTTCCTCCGGTGGAGACCCGCTTGGGTCCCACACAGGCCTTCCGGGCCTCGGGTGGAACAGGTACGCCGGTGCTGGTCCTGTCCGGAACCAACTTCAACGCCGCCACCACGGTCCCCGCCGCCCGCGAGCTCGCCGCGGACCGGCCGGTGCTGCTGGTCGACCTTCCCGGGCAGCCGGGTCTGAGCTGTAGTCAGCGGACCGCAGGTTCCCGGGTCGAGGCCTACGGTGCGTGGCTCGACGAACTGCTGCCGCAGATCACCGATGGCCCGGTCCTCGTGCTGGGCCACTCCAGGGGTGCGGCGATCGCGCTGTCCTCGACCCCCAACCCGCTGGTCGCCGGGATGCTGCTGCTCAACCCCGCCGGGTTGACGGCGGCCGGTGTCAGCTCGGAGTCGATGCGCGTGACCCTGCCGTGGATGATCCATCCCAACGAGCAGACCAGTACCCGACTCATCGAGTTCCTCAGCGGCCCGTCCACGGACACCGGCTGTGCGGAACACCGCTCCGAAGCGGAGTGGCTGGCGCTGGTGTCGCGCCACTGCCGTACCCATTCGACCCCGACCCCGCTCCACGCGGAGTCCTTCATGGCCTGGTCCGGTACCCCGGTCCGGGTGGCCACAGGCTCGCACGACCCGTTCTTCTCACCCGCGCGCCTACACGGGCCGGCCCGCCGGTTCCTCGACTCCGAGGTGCGCACCATAGAGGGGGCCGGGCACTTGTCCCTGTACGAGCAGCCCGAAGCGGTCGCCGAGCTCCTGCGCGAACTCGACACCTGACCCGCGGGCCTCCGGTGCCGCGGGCCGCGACCCTCCCGGCACCGGAGGACGTGCCCCTACTCCGGCAGGGCCCGGCGCAGGCCTGCGGCGGAGGTGAACACGTGCCCTCGGAGTCCCAGGGCACGGGCCGCTTCCACGTTGGCCCGTGTGTCGTCCACGAAAAGGACGCCGTCGGCGGGAAAACCCATCCGTTCGAGGCACCAGCGGTAGGCGTCGGCCTCGGGTTTGGCGTGGCCGATCCGGCAGGAGAGGCCCAGCACCGGGAACAGGGCGAACACGTGTGCGTGGCGTTCCTCGAAGCGGGCGGCCAGCTCCTGGGGGATGTTCGAGAGCAGACCGAGCGGGGTCCCCGCTTCCGAGAGCTCGCGCACGATCTCCACCGTGTCCTCGTTCAGCCGCGACCAGCTGTCCAGGTCCAGGGCGATCAGGTCCTCGACCTGCTCCGGGGCGAACGGGGTGCCGAGGAGGTCGCCCACCGCCTTCCAGTAGGCGGAGCCGTCCAGGTCGCCGCGGTCGTAGTCCGGGCGCGGCGTCCAGTAGGCGTTCCAGAAGGTGTCGTAGTCGTGGCCGGAGTACTCCACCATCGCGGCGCGGACCGTCGGCGACTGGTCCATGGCGACCACACCGAACATGTCGAACAGCACTGCGTCCAAGAGGTGCTCCCAGGGGTTGCGAACGGGTGGCTTCAGGGCCGGTACGGGTGGGCTTCTTCCCGTGTGCCGCGCCACTGAACCCTTGCGTGCGTCGCTACGGAGGGGTACGCACGACGGTATGCCGACGCCCCACAGCATCATCCGTTGCACCCCCCACACCGCTCCCGCCCCTGACGAGGTCGAACGGCTCTACGCCGCGGCCTCCGCGCCGCCCCCGCTCAGTGAACCGCCCTCCGCAGCCGCCCTGTTCGCGCGGCTCTATGCGTCCTACCGGGGCAAGACCGCGACCATCACTCTCGCCGCCCGGCAGGGCGGAGAGCTCAAGGGCTTTGTGTACGCACATCCGTGGACGTGGGCCGAGGACGACCTCTGGGGGCAGCAGCTGTGCGAGCGGCTGGGAGAGGCCCACCGGGAGCTCGACGGGACGCACGCCGTCTTCCTGTTGGCGGTCCACCCGGACTCGGGAGGACGCGGCCTGGGCGCCGCTCTGATGGAGCGGGTGGTGGCGGAGATCCCCGGCCGAGCGTGGCTCCAGACCACCGATGCGGACACCCCCGCGCGCCGCCTGTACCTGCGGCAGGGTTGGCGCCAGATCGGTTTCGGGCCGGATGCACCGGACGGGCGCCCCGGCGCGGTGTTCGTCAAGTGAGTTCTGTTGACTTTTCTTCGCATTTATGGGGCGACGGCCGCCTGATGGATTCTGGGGCATTTTCACCGATGTATTTCGGTGTGGTGTGAATGCCTCCGGGGAAGGACGGTTCCAACTCCAGTCCAAGGGAACGGCATAACAGGTCACCCCCTCCCGGTGCGTATCCTTGCCCGAGAGAGGCACATGGGCGAAGGGGTTTTTCCCTGCCGAACAACCCCGAAACACCAGAAAGCAGTCGGCATGTTCGAAAAGCTGGCACGGAAGCTGGGTCTGGAGACAAACCCGGCAATCTTCTTTATATCGGCGGCGTTGACCGTCGTATTCGTGGTGTGTGCCATCGCGTTCACCGAAACGATGGACCGCGTCTTCGGAACGGCTTCGGAGTGGATTCTCTCCAACCTCGGGTGGGTCTACATCCTCGGTGTGACCTCGTTCCTGATCTTCCTGATCTGGATCTGCCTGAGCCGCTTCGGCCACATCCGGTTGGGGCCTCCGGAAAGCAAACCCGACTACAGCAACGTCACGTGGTTCTGCATGCTGTTCGCGGCCGGAATCGGCAGCATCCTCATGTTCTGGGGTGTTGCTGAGCCGGTCAGCCACTTCGCCAACCCGCCGCAACAGAACGCGGAACCCGAGTCGGTCGAGGCCGCCCAACAGGCGATGGGCTTCACGCTCTACCACTTCGGCCTGCACACCTGGACGATCTTCTGCCTGCCCGCGCTGGCCTTCGCCTACTTCGTGTACCGCAAAGGCCTTCCCTTCCGGGTCAGTTCGGTCTTCCACCCCTTCCTGGGCGAGCGCATCCACGGTCCGATCGGCCGCACCATCGACATCGTCGCGGTGATCGGCACCTTGTTCGGTGTCGCCGTCACCATCGGTCTCGGCACCATGCAGATCAACAGCGGCCTCAACACCCTGTTCGGTGTCGAGGAGAGTGCGGTCACCCAGGTGATCCTCATCGCGGTAGTGACCTGCATCGCGGTCATCTCCGTGGCCACCGGCCTCGACACCGGTATCAAGTGGCTCTCCCAGATCAACATCGTGATGGCGGTGGCGCTCCTGGCCTTCGTGTTCCTGGCGGGCTCCTCGGTCTTTCTCGCCAAGGGCATCATCGAGACCACCGGTGTGTACGCGGAGTGGCTCATCCCGCTGGCCTTCTGGACCGACACGTTCGGGGACACGGGATGGCAGGGCTCTTGGACTGTCTTCTACTGGGCGTGGACCATCACCTGGTCGCCGTTTGTCGGCATCTTCATCGCGCGTATCTCCAAGGGGCGCACCATCCGCCAGTTCGTCCTGGGTGTGCTCGGCCTGCCCACGGCGTTCAGCATCGTCTGGTTCAGTGTCTTCGGGCTTTCGTCCTTCGACATCGAGATGAACCGGGACGGGAACCTGGTGGAGGAAGTCGTCGTCAACGAGGACATCCCGGGCGCCCTGTTCACGTTCCTGGCCAACTACCCGTGGGCCACGGTCCTCTCCGCCCTGAGCATCCTCATCGTCATCATCTTCTTCACCACCTCCTCGGACTCCGCGTCCTTGGTGGTGGACATGCTCTGCTCCGGCACGCAGGAGTCCCCGACCCGTCAGCGGGTGTTCTGGGGGATCACCGAGGGGGTGGTCGCCGCCACCGTTCTCACGGCAACCGGGGTGGGCGGCCTGCAAGCACTGGAACAGACGATCATCGTGATCGGGCTGCCGTTCTTCTTCATCGGCTTCTTCATGATGGCCGCGCTGGTGAAGTCCCTCCAAGGGGAGATAGCGGAGAGCTCCGGTGTCCAGAGGCAGCGCAGCGCGCCGCTGGAGGCGCGGGCCCGCAGGATGCGACGGGACCAGCAGCGCGAGAACGGCGGAGCCGCAGCCGGGCGGCCCGAGGATGAGGAGACCTGATCTGAGCGGTGAGGCCGGTCTGGCGTCAGACCGGCCAGAAGAACGCGTCGACCTCGGAGTGCAGGTAGAGCAGTTCGGGGTCGACGCGGTTCCGTCCGTAGGAGTCCAGGAACCGGTCCACGTCCGCCTCGCCGAAGTGCGGATTCAGCCGGTTGCGCAGACTGCCGACCATGGCGGCCAGATCGGTGTGCGGGTCGGCCGGGCCCGCCTTCCCCAGATCCACCAGTCCCCATGCGCCGGCCGGGGTGATCAGGACGTTCGGCAGGCAGAAATCCCCGTGGGTCACCACTTCCGGGAGGCGGCCCGCCCGCTCGACCAGCCGCTCCACCGCGGCCAGTGCTCTCGCCGGGTCGGCATCCGAGCGTCCGGTGCCTCGCCAGGAGCGTTCGACCAGCCCCGAGGCAACCCGGTCCCGGGCCCGCTCCAGGATCCCGTCCAGCGGCCTCGCCTCCACCACCGGACCGGGTGAGGAACGGTGGATCCGGTCCGCCACCTCGGCTAGCCGCTCCACCAGCCGCGGGTGCTCCCGAACGGCCACCGGTTCGTGGGCGGCGGTGCCGGGCACGTGAGCGGAGACCGTCCACCGGAACCCGCGCCCCCGGTCGTCGGACCCGTGCTCCAGGAGGCGGGGCGTCGTCAGACCGGAGCCGCCCAGCCAGTCGGAGCGGACGGCCTCCAGTTCCAGCTCCCGCATGAGGTCGGGGCGCTCGGACGGTACGCACTTGAACACGGCCACCGGTCGGCCACCGCCGTCACGGAGACGGAACACCCGGGCTCCGGAGAGGCCGACGTGGATCTCCTCGGGCCGGGTGGCGCGCAGGGCGGGGTCGTGGAAGTCGGGCAGGCGCATGCCGGGACCCTAACCGGCGGCTGCGCGCCGGGCGACCGGTTTTCCCGCCCTTCCCACGGGAGGCTCAGGCGGGGCGGTGGCCGATCGCGGGCAGGATGACCTCGTCGACGATGCGCGCCAGGTAGGTGGACGGCGGAAGTTGCCACGGGTGGTCCGCGCAGTACTTGAGCAGCATGGCCTCACCTATGTCGGTGGTGAGGTCGTTGACCCTGGCGGGGTCCACCTCGCCTGAGGCGGCGTAGTGCTCCAGCACGGTACGGGTGAAGCGTCCACCGCGCGGCTCGTACACCTCCGTCCACATGCGTGTGAGGAGCTCGGGCCGCCTCATGCACTCGGCTACCACGGCCATGAGTGCGTACCCCAACTCCCCGTCGGTCATGGTCGAGCGGAAGAGCTCCAGTGCCCGGACGAGGTCTCCGCGGAGGTCGTCCGCCTCCGGGCTCGGCACCTCTTGGGGGAAGTGGTGGTGGAGTGCCTCGATCAGGATGTCCTCTGGCGCGGACCAGCGGCGGTAGAGCGAGGTCTTGGCCGTTCCGGCCCTGCGGGCGATCCCCTCCATGGTCAGACCGGGCACCCCGGTCTTGGCGGTTTCGGCGAGGACCGCCTGGTAGATGGCGTCGACGAGTTCCTGGCCGCGCCTGCGTGTGGCCTTGGGGGTTGGCCGCATGTGGTCAGTCATGTCCGTCCGTTCGTAAGAAACGGTCGCGTAGCTTATATTTCTTAGATACGTCATCGTATCTAATGGCCGATACGTCCGGAGGCAGCCGTGCCACACACCACCCAGCCCACCGCGTCGGGTACCCCGCCCGCCGGGCGCTCGCTCGCCCCCGACCTGGCCCGCGGTTTCATGCTCTTGGTCATCGCCACCGTGCACGCCCACATGTTCCGGCAGTTCGCCACCGGCGGGGACGCCCTCAGCCTGGCCGGAACCCTGGACGTCGCGGTCACCGGCTTCATGACCCTCTTCGCCGAGTCGCGCGGCTACCCGATGTTCGCCGCGCTGTTCGGTTACGGCCTGGCCCAGATCTACCTGCGCCGCACCGCCGAGGGGCGGGAGTGGCCCTGGGTACGGGCCCTGGTGCGCAGGCGGGGCCGATGGATGGTCTTCATCGGGTTCCTGCACATCACGCTGATCTTCTACGGCGACATCATCTCCGTGTACGGGCTGATCGCCCTGCTGTTCGCGGGCCTGCTCGTCCGCAGCGACCGGAGGCTGCTCGCGCACGCCTTCGCCTGGATGTCCGTCGGCAGCCTGGTGTACGCCTCGGCGGAGTCGGCCCTCTCCTCCTCGCACGCCCAGCAGGACCTCGCGGCCGAGCTGACCCCGCTCGTGGACGTGTTCATGCGGCTCGTGTCGTGGCCGGCGGTCACCGTGCTCATGCTGTTCACCTCGGTCTTCCCCTTCCTCATCGGCGTCTGGGCGGCCCGCCGCCGCCTCATGGAGGAGCCCGAACGGCACCTCGGATTCCTCCGCAAGGTCGCGCTGATCGGCATCCCCGCGGCCGTGCTAGGTGCGGTCCCGGAGATGCTCGTGATGATCGAGGCGTGGTCCCCCGAACCGGCCCTGCTGCTCGGCGCGAAGTGGCTGCACGTCCTCTCCGGCTACGCCGGTGGCTTCGGGTACGCGGCCCTGATCGCCCTGGTCGCCGTGGCCATGGGCGACCGGCGGGGCCCTGTGGTGCGGGCACTCGCGGCCACCGGTCAGCGGTCGATGACCTGCTACCTGCTCCAGTCCGTGGCCTGGCTCGTGCTGTTCATGCCGTACACGCTCAACCTGGCCGTCCGCCTGGACGATGCCCAGTCGGTGCTGCTCGGTGCGGCGGTCTGGTCGGCCACCGTGGTGCTAGCCGCGCTCATGGCCCGATTCGGCGTGCGCGGCCCGGCCGAAGCCTTCCTGCGCCGGGTGACCTACGGGCGCCCCGCGAAGCCCGAACCCGTCACGGCTTCCACCGGAAGTCCAACGGGCGGGAGCGGCTGAGGGATCGCCGCGCCGGCCGGTGTCGGACGGCATCATGGAGGCATGCCGTTCTCTGACAGCGACCAGCGCTTCCTCTCCGCCACCGCCGACCGCCTCGCGTCCCTTCCAAGGGTCGAGGCGGTCATGCTCGGCGGATCACGGGCTCAGGAAACCCACCGGCCCGGCAGTGACTGGGATCTCGCCCTCTACTACCGGGGCTCCACAGGCGGGTTCGACCCCCAGGCGCTCCGGGACGTCGGTTGGGAGGGCGAGGTCTCGGAGGTCGGCGGCTGGAGTGAGGGCGTGTTCAACGGCGGTGCCTGGCTGCGGATCGACGGCCGCTCCGTGGACGTCCACTACCGGGACCTCGACGTGGTGGAACACGAGATCGGGGAGGCCGCGCAGGGCCGCTTCCGGGTCGAACCGCTCATGTTCCACCTGGTGGGCATCCCCACCTACCTGGTCGTCGCCGAACTCGCCCTCGGCCGGGTGCTGGCCGGGGACCTGCCCCGGCCCGAGTACCCAGAGGCCCTGCGGGAGAACGCCCCTCCGCTCTGGCGCGGGTTCGCCTCGGCCAACCTCGCCTACGCCGAAGCCAACCACGCGCCGCGGGGCCGAGTGAGCCAGTGCGCGGGGCTGGTCGCCCAGGCCGCGGCGCAGGCGGCGCACGCCGTACTCGCGGGGCGCGGTGAGTGGGCGACCAACGACAAGGACCTGCTGTCCAAGGCAGGGCTGGACGAACTGGACTTCGTGGTCGCCGGGATGACCGCCGACCCGCAGGACCTCCTGGCAGGGGTCGCCGAAGCCGGGCGGATCATCGCCGGTGCCAGGTGACGTGCACCGTGGGTCAGGAGCGGTGGACCCCGGCACGGAACCCCAGGGCCAGGCCGCCCACGACCGAGGCGGCGAACACCCAACCGGACACCGCGAACGCTTGGGTCCCGGACAGGAACACCCCGACGGTGCAGCCCAGTGCGGTGATCGAGCCCCAGCCGAGCATGACCCCGCCAAGCAGCGCGGTGTATCCGTTCCGCCAGGTCAGCGGCTCCAGGGGGAAACGGCGCCCGGGCAGCGCCGCGGCCAGGGAACCGGCGACGATCCCGATCACCAGCCAGCCGTTGTCGGTGACGGTCTCCACGACCAAGGCCACGCATCCGGCCAGCGTGGTGTCGAGTCCGTAAAGGGTGTGCGGCAGCGCGTCCTGGGAGTCCAGCGCGGTCCGGGCCAGACTGCTGAGCTGGGAGGTCACCCCGAGCGGTTCGGAACGCAGGTAGGCGACCACACCCACGAGCCCGACCAGTGCCCCGGTGAGCAGCGCGGGCCAGCGCTCGAAGAACATCCGCCGCCGCAGCTCACCCAGCCCGACCCGGCCGCCGGGCCGGGCGGGCAGCGGAGGGTTCCAGCGCAGCAGGAGCAGCGCGATCCCGGCCAGCAGCCCGAGCTGGAGCACGAGCGCGCCCGTGTACCCGAGGGCGGACGGCAGCCAAGGTGACGGCGCGCCGCTGATGAACCCCAGGTAGACCGGGTTCCAGGTGAGGAACCCCAGCCCGAACCCGCCCAGGACGCCCGCCAGCCCGGGCAGTGCCCGCAGCGAACCCTCACCCAGCCGGTACAGGTGTCCGGCGATGCAGCCGCCGGACAGGGCAACCCCGAGCCCGAAGGCCAGCCCGGCGACCACGAGGGCCACACTCACCGGCGCGATGTGCGCGGCGGTGGGCAGCTGGTCCCCGGTGGGATCGGACATCCGGATGGTGAACACGAACGCGTACCCCGTGCTGCCCACCGCCAGGGCGGTCAGGATCGCGTAGACGCCCCGGCTGTCGCCCTTCTCGAACAGGTCGCGGAAGATGCAGTAGAAGCAGAACCGGCCGCGCTCGAACAGGATTCCCAGGGCGGTACCGGCCAGCAGCGCGAAAGAGGCGGTGGGGCCGCCCCGGTCGTTCTCCTGGTACACCCACCAGGCCGCCCCGCTCAGGACGAGCGCGATGACCAGGGCGACTGTGGTGCGAACGGTGTCGCCGCGGGTCCAGCCGGGCGAGGGGCCCGCGGGCCCCTCCGGCCCGGTGGGGGCTCCCTCGCCTGTGCGGGACACGTCGTCGACGCTGCTGGCTTCGCGGGCCCGTGAACGCTGGTCGGACACGGGGCTCAGCTCCACAGTCCGGAGCGCTCCTCGGTGGTGTTGTTCTGGATGGGCACGCCCACGGAGTTGCCCCACTCGGTCCAGGAGCCGTCGTACAGCTGGACGTCGTAGCCGAGGATCTGGCTGAGCGCGTACCAGGTGTGGCTGGCGCGCTCGCCGATCCGGCAGTAGACGATGACGGGCTTACTGCCGTCCACACCGGCCTCAGCGTAGATGTCGGCGATCTCCTCGGGCGGCAGGTACGTGCCGTCCTCTTCGTCCACGATGCTGGCCCACGGCACGTTGACCGCGTTGGGGATGTGGCCGAGCTTGACAGCGGCCTCCCCGTCGAAGCCCTCGGCGACCGCGATCTCGCCGTTGAACTCCTCCGGGCCGCGGATGTCGATGAGGTCCAGGTCGGCGGAGTCCGCGTCGTCGGCCTCGGCAACCTCCAGCACGTCGGGTTGGAAGGCGCGGATACCGCTGTCGGGCTCGGCCGCGGTGAAGGTGCCGGTGTCGGGGGAGGGCGCCACGTTGTCGAGCGGGCGCTCCTCTTCCTCCCAGAGGTCCCGGCCTCCGTCGAGCAGGCGCACGTCCTCGGCGCCGTAGAGCTTGAACACCCAGGCCCCCCAGGCGGCGAACCAGTTGTTGGCGTCGCCGTACAGGACGACGGTGCTGTCGTCGTCGATCCCGGCTTCCTGGGCGAGCTCCGTGAACCCGTCCTGGTCGACGATGTCGCGGTCGACCTGCTGGGTGAAGTGGTCGGTCCACACGAACTCGACCGCTCCGGGAACGTGTCCCTCCTCGTAGGCGGTTAGCCCGCTGTCGGGGCGGTTCTCGCTGACCTCCACGACCACGACGTCCGGGTCGTCGAGGTGGTCCTCCACCCACTCGGCGGTCACGAGGACCTCGTCCTGGTGTGCTCCGGCGGAACCGTCCTGTGCGGTCTCCTCCCCGTCCGCGGCGGTGTCCGTACCGTCCTTACCGCCGGTCGGGGCGAAGACGAGCACGCCCACCAGGATCCCGACCGCGGCCACGGCCCCCACGGGGAACCAGAGCCGGGAGAGCTTGCGGGGTGCGTTGGTGCCTTCTTCCGGGCCCTGTGCGGGGGTCGGTGCCTTGTTCTCCTCAGTCATGGCGGTCCTTGGGTCGGGGGATCGGATGTGCTCGGGGTAGGCGGGTCACTACAGGCATTGAACGACGCGGGCGCACCTGTTGTCAATAATTCCTACTGAGAATATGGGGAATTGTGGATGTCGCCCCGGCCTCGAAGTCTCCGGGCGTGAGTCCCTTGCGGTGTTCGTTGCGTTTGCCTATGGTGAGTGAGTACCCACTTACTAAGGAGTCCGCCGTGGCCGCCACCGAAAGCCCTCCCCGACGCCGCGTCCGGGGTGCTGACCTCGCTATCGCCGCCCTCATCCTCGTGATCGAACTCGCCGCCACGCTCGGCGACGTCGACGGCGACCCGTTCGCCCCCGTCGACGGCTGGGGCCTCACCCGCACCCCCGACACCCTCACGTTCGTGCTGGTCGCCGCCGGCTGCGCCGCGCTCTGCTGGCGGCGCACCCGGCCCGTCCCCGCCCTGCTCGCCACCTGCGCCGCCTACGCCGGGTACCTGCTGCTCGGCCACGAACTCGGCCTGTTCCTCGCGCCGATGGTCGCCCTCTACACGGTCGCCGCGCTCGGCGCCTCCCGCGCCTGGGCTGCCGTCGCCGCGGCCGCCGCCTACGCCGCGTCCCTGGCCTGGGTGCACGAACGCGTCGCGGCCGTCACCGACCCCGGAGCCGCACTGCTCGCCTGGGTCGCCTTCGCCGCCGTGATAGGTGTGTTCCTCGCCGGTCCGTACGCGGCCGGTGAGCTGGTCCGCCAGCGCCGCATGCTCGCCGCCCGCCCCGGACCGAGCACAGAACAGCCCGACCGCAGTACAAGCTAGGAGTCCCATGGACGGTGACCGGAAACGTCGGCCCCGGGCGACCGCGGCCCAGACCCGACAGCACCTCCTGGACACCGCCGCGGAGGTCATGGAACGCCTGGGCATGGCACGCGCCACGACCAAGGAGATCGCCCGCGCCTCCGGCTACTCCGAAGCCACCCTCTACAAGCACTTCACCGACAAGTCCGAACTCGTCCTCGAAGTCCTGCGGCACCGGTTCCCGCCGTTCGTCGCCGAACTCGCCGACCTGCCCGACCGGGTCGGGCAGGGCACCGTACGAGACACACTGGTCGACGTGGTGCGGGGCGCGGTGCCGTTCTTCCGACACGGGACGCCCATGCTCGGATCGCTCTTCGCCGAACCCACCCTGCTCCGCCGCCACCGGGAGGGCATGGCCGCCCACGGGGCCGGGCCGCTCAACGTCAACCGGGCGGTGGCCGCCCACCTCGACGCCGAACGATCGCTGGGTAGGGTCGCGGCGACCGTCGACCCCGACGCCGCAGCGGCCCTGCTCGTCGGCGCCTGCTTCCAGCGGGGGTTCTTCGAGGCCTTCTCCGAAGGCACCGAGGACTTCCCCCCGCTGGACCGCTTCGCCGCCGACCTGGTGGACGGCTTGGGCCTGGCTCCCGCGGACCCTCCTACTTCTCCCAGGTCAGGTTGACCACGGCACTGATCGTGTCGAAGCCGGCCCGGGTGAAGGCCTGGGCCATCGGTACGTTCTGGACGTCTGTGGCGGCCCGGACGTTCGGCACGCCCTCCTCGGCGAGCACACGCGTGCCCTCGGCGAGCAGGTCGTTGATGTACCCGTTTCCTCGGTACTCGGGCAGCACAGCGATGTAGGAGATGATCGGGTGGTAGGCGTTGCGTGCCGGGATCACGAAGCCCACGGGCTCCCCGCTGGACAGCGTCGCCACCCGCCACCAGGAGCGCGGAGTCCGGTAGTTGGCGAACTCGTCGTCGAAGCTCTCCGCCGCGACCTCCTCGGCGCTCTGCTTCCCGAGGTCGGCGCGGTCGTGGGCGTCAAGGGTCCCTTCCAAGGCGCGGGTCAGGAGCCCCAGGATCTCCTCGGTGCCCTCGAAACCGCGGAAGGCCAGGCGGCCGCTGTTTTCGGGGACGGGGTACTCGGAGAACCATTCGAAGCGCAGTCGCTCCACGAGCGGGACAGCGCCCAGCCGCTCGACCGCGTGCACGCGGTCCTCCACCACGCGCCGCGCCGCGGCGTCCTCGCGCCAGTCGGCGGGGACGAAGCGCAGGTACTCGGGCCAGACCGATCCCTCCGGGAACAGCGTGTTCCCAGCGGTGCGCAGCAGGTGTTCGGCCACGGTGACGCGGTCGACGCCATGGGCGCCATCGTCCACGTCGAGGATGTCCAGGAGCAGCGGGGCGTCGTCCTGGGGACGGCACCACCAGGACAGGCGGGCCAGGAGGCGGTCACCGTCCAGGGCCACCCACATCCAGGGGGCGCGGCGGCGGCCCGCGGCGAGGTCCCCGGCGACCTCGTGGTTCTGTACGTACGGCAGCCGGTTGAAGAGCTCCAGCTCCTCGGGGCCGCTGATCGGTCGGATGGTCAGGTCATACGGGTTAACGGTCAAAGCGACACCTTCGGTGCGTGCGCCCGCCGTCGCGGGGTCAACGGTGGTCGGTGACCCCGGGGGACTGGGGCGCGGTGATCACGGCAAACATCGGTCGCGCCTCCTCTCTCGTCGGCCCACCACCGGGGGTTCGGTGGTGACCCGGCCTGTTATAGCCGCGCGCTCGCCGAACGCGCAACCCCTTTTCGGCCGGGGCGCCCCGGCACACGGGCGCCGGTCACGAAGAGGGTGAGCACCCCGGCGAGCAGACCCCAGAAGGCCGAACCCACCCCGAACAGGGTGAACCCTGAGGCCGTGGCCAGGAACGTCACCACCGCCGCCTCCCGTGACCCCTCCTCCGCTACCGCCGAGGCCAACGACCCGCCGATCGTCCCCAAAAGCCCCAGTCCGGCGATCGCCAGCACCAGAGTCGACGGCAGCGTGGCCAACAGCGACGCCACGGTCGCGCCGAACAGCCCTACGCACAAGTAGAAGACGCCCGCCCACACCCCGGCCAAGTAGCGGCGCTCCCGGTCCGGATGGGCCTGTGGCCCCGTACAGATCGCCGCGGTGATCGCGGCCAGGTTCATCCCGTAACAGCCGAACGGGGCCAGGACCATGTTCGTCGCCCCGGTCCACCCGATCACCGGCGAGATCGGCACCCGGTAGCCGTCACCGCGCAGCACCGCCACCCCGGGCAGGTTCTGCGAGGCCATCGTGACCACGAACAGCGGCAGGCCAACACTGACCAGCACCTGCCAGGAGAATTCGGGGGCGACGAACACCGGTGTGGCCAGCGCCAGGTCAACCGACCCCAACCGCAGCGAACCCTGCGCCGCGGCCACCAAGCCCCCGGCGAGCAGGGAGAGCAGGACCGCGTACCGGGGCAGCCAGCGGCGGCACAGCAGGTACACGGCGAACATCGCGAACACCACCGCGAAATCGCCCTCCATGCTGGTGAACAGCCCGATTCCGAACTGCAGCAGCACGCCGGCGAGGAGCCCGGCTGCCAGCGGCACGGGGATGCGGTCCATCACCCGCTCGAACAAGCCCGTCACCCCGCTCAGGGTGATCAGCGCGGCCGAGAAGAGGAAGGCACCCACCGCCTGCGCCATGGTCACCCCGTCCAACCCGACCGCCAACAGCGCTGCGCCCGGTGTGGACCAGGCGGTCACCACCGGCGCCTTGTAGCGCAAAGACAACCCCACACAGGTGACGGCCATGCCCACACCCAGCGCGAGCATCCACGAGGCGATCTCCCCGGGGGAGGCCCCGGCGGCCTCCGCCGCGGTGAACACGATCGCGGCGGAACTGGTCACCCCGACCAGGACGGCGATGAGCCCCGCGGCCACGGCGGAGAGGGGGAAGGCGAGTCTGACCCGGCGGATGAGGTTCCTCATAGCGGACCATCCTGTCGTCCCACCGCTGGGCGGTGTTAACCGGGTGGCGGCTCCGCGCTGGGCGCACGCGGGAAAATCCGATGGATCGATCGGGCACGAACTGCGACGATGCGCAGATGAGCAGCACATTCGACGAACTCGTAGCCGAGGCCGAGGCCGAACCCACCGCGGGCTGGGACTTCTCCTGGTTCGACGGCCGGGCCACCGAGCAGCGTCCCTCCTGGGGCTACCAGCGCACCATGGGTGAGCGGATGGTCCGCGCCAGCGCCGCCCTCGACATCCAGACCGGCGGCGGCGAGGTCCTCGCGGGGATCCCCGAACACCCTCCGCTGACCGTCGCCACCGAGGGGTGGCCGCCCAATGCCGCCGAGGCCACGCGCCTGCTCCACCCCAAGGGTGTGGCCGTGGTCTCCGCCCCCGACGAACCCCCGCTGCCCTTCGCCGATGCCGCCTTCGACCTGGTCGTCTGCCGCCACCCCGTCACCGTGTACTGGGAAGAGATCGCTCGCGTCCTCGCCCCGGGCGGCACGTATCTGGCGCAGCACGTCGGTCCGGCGAGCGGCTTCGAGCTCGTCGAGTTCTTCCTCGGTCCGCAGCCCGAAGAGGGTCGCAACGCCCGTCACCCCGACCATGACCGTGCCGGCGCCAAGGCGGCCGGACTGGAGGTCGTCGACCTGCGCTCGGAGCGGCTCCGGATGGAGTTCCACGACATCGGAGCGGTCGTGTACTTCCTGCGCAAGGTCGTGTGGATGGTCCCGGGCTTCACCGTGGAGCAGTACCGGGACCGGCTGCGGGACCTGCACGATCGGATCGTGTCGGAGGGACCGTTCGTGGCCCACTCCGCCCGCCACCTCGTGGAGGCCCGCAAACCGGTGTGAGGTCGGACCAGGGGTCAGTCCCGCGCGGCGACGACGTGCTGGACGACCTCGTAGCCCCAGATCTCACTGTTGGTCGCCGCGGGACCGCCGTGTCCGCCGTGGGCGTGGCCGTCCTTCTTCGCGTCCGACGCGGCCTGGGCGTGCCCCTTCTTGAACGCCTGGCCGTTCACCCAGTTCTGGAAGTCCTCCTCGGACCGCCAACGGGTGTACACGAGGTACTTGTCCGTGCCCTCGACCGGGCGCAGCAGCTGGAACTCCTCGAAACCCTCCTGGTTCTCCACGAGCCCGGCTCGCTTGGCGAAACGCTCCTCCAGCGTGGAACCCTCACCCTCCGGGACGGTCAGGACGTTGAACTTCACGACACTGGTCACGCGCGTACCTCCGGTCGGTCGACACTTACTGAGGCCAACCTAAGGGACGCGACCGGTTACGCGGTGACCTGCTCGCGTAACCGGACCACGCCTCCGGGAGTCAGCCGAGTACCACGGTCCCCAAGGCGTCCACTTCCCATCCGGGGTTGTGCGCGATCTCCCAGATGACACCGTTGGGATCGTGCACGTGCGCGTGGTAGACCCCGCCGAACTCACCGGGCTGCGCCGCCTTGAGTACCGTCGCCCCGGCCGCCGCCATGGTCTCGACGGTGCGCTCGACCTCGTCGGGGCTCTCAACGTTGTGTGCGAGGACGACCCCAGAGGCACCCGTGACCGCGGAGCCCCCTCCGAGGTCACGGTTGAACTTCTCCGCGTCGAACAGCCCCAACACCAGGCCGGGGGCCACTTGGAAGAAGATGATCTCCCTTGGAACGTCGGTCAGCGGCTCCCATCCGAGCCCGTCCCGGTAGAACCGCCGTGCCGCGTCCAGATCCGCTGTGGCCAGCGTTATGAAGTGCGCCTGCTGCCGCATGGTCCCCCAGTTCCTTACCTGATACTGAGTGCAATCATCCGGACCGACGGACCGCCGTCAACCCCGCTGTACCGTTAGCGGTCCTCCGGGTCCACCCATCCCGTCCACAGCGGCTCTCCGTCGGCGTCGGTGAAGACGTAGGCGGACCGGGCGGGGTCCTCGTCGGCTTCGGGTACGGATACGGGCTCGTAGATGGTGAAGCCGTCACCGGACTCTGCCACGTCCAGCTCGGGCGCCATCACTGGTGGCCGGGTGTTGGGGTGGAACGCAACGGGGACCACGGGGTCAGTTTCGGCGTCAGGATCCGTAGCGAGATCCCGGAACATGGCGACTCCGTCCACGGCATCATCATCGGGCAGAGATCCCCGCGCGTTCAGCTCGTCCCTGTCCACCGCGACGCCCTGGACGGCGGGAGCTCCGTTGTCGAAGTACACGGCGTGGGCGGACAACTCTTCGTCCTTGTCTTCTTCCCTATAGTGCGGGCTCACCCACGAGAACCAGACCACACCGCCGGCGTCGCCCAAGGGTTCGTCCACCAGACCGCCGAATTCGCCGTCGAAGCGCACCTCCGGGTCCAGGTGGATCGAGGGGCCGTTGTCATAGGCGGGGAAGTTCACCCGTCCCAACGCGCTGTTGAGGGAGACCAGGGACTCCTCCGTCGGAAAGGTTGTTCGGCATCCCTGTGTCGGCTCCTCGACACAAACCCGTACGTTGTTCTCGCTCCGATAGGTGGTCTGGCCCCGGTACTGGTAGCGCAGAACCGGGTTCTCGGCTCTCTTGTCCTGGGGTGAGTGCACGCGCTCGAAGCCCTTCCCGTGCCGCTGGTCGGTGTCCTCGGTCACCACGGTGCCCTCGTCCTCGTCGAAGGAGAGCGTCTCCACACCCGTCGCCCCCTCGGGCAACAACCAGGACGTGTTGTGGTCGAGGTTCTCGGCCACCAGTACCGAGGGCACGTTCGGGTCGATCTCCTCCGGGCCCCGGACGTTGTACCCCTGGTCCAGGCCGTCCGCTGACCTTTCCCGGTAGCGGACGGTCCAGAGCCGCAGTTCGTCTTCTTCCGGGTCGATGTCGACCAAGGCTGCTTCGTGCTGGGCGGTATTGTCCCGGCCCTCGACTCCGGCATCGGCCCACAGGATGTGGCACAGGTCCGGCTCCGGGCAGGATTGTTCTACGGCTTCCTCCAGGAAGTCGTCGTCTTCCTCTGCCTCATAGGTGACGGTGGGCCAGGCCGACTGGAAGTCGAGCAGCCGCTCGGGGACATCCTCTTCGCCGTTTTCGGAGGACGGGCTGAGTACCCATGCGGCGAGGAGGACCAAAGCCAGCGCGCTGACAACGTGGGGCCAGGGGGTGCGCGGCTTCGTGGGTGCCATGGACTCTCCGGAGCTGCGGGTGCGGGAGGGACACTGGGGAAGATGCCCCCGGATCCGCTCCGGTTCGGGGCCGCAACGGTTTCCACGGCGGGGGCCGGACGCCGTTCCGGTCAGTTCAGGCCGTGCTTGCGGGCCACGATCCGCAGCATCACCCCGCGCGGCAGCAGGCGGCGCAGTGCGAACACCAGCGGGGCGTTGCTGCCCACCGCGTACAGCGGGCGCGGCCGCTTCGCCTCGATGGCCCCGACCACGGTCGCCGCCACCTTCTCCGCCGAGATGCCCTTCGCCTCGTTGGCGTTGAGTCTGCCCACCATGGTCTGGTACTCCGCCCGGAACGGGGACTCGTCCCCCACGTACTGGGTGCGGCGTTCGCTGATGCCGGTGTTGATCGAGCCCGGTTCCACCGTGGTCACCCCCACGCCGAAGGGGGACACCTCGCGCCGCACCGCGTCCGCGAAGCCCTTCATCGCCGCCTTGGTCGCCACGTACGAGGAGCGGTACGCCAGCGGGAAGCTGGCCAGCATCGAACCCACCATGACCACCCGCCCGTACCCGCGCGAGCGCATCCCCGGGAGCACCAGCTGGGTGAGGCGGACCGCGCCGAACACGTTCAGGCGGAACACCCGCTCCACCGCCTCCATGGGGAGTTCCTCGACCGGTCCGTTCTGGCTCTCCCCGGCGTTGTTGACCAGCACGTCCACCTCACCCGCGGCCTTGGCGCAGGCTTCCACCGACTCGTAGTCGGTCAGGTCGAGGGCCAGGTACTCCACCCCCGGCACCGGCTCGGTAACCGTCTCGGGGCTGCGGCTGGTCCCGTACACCCGGTATCCGCGCTCAACCAGGACGGCGGCCACGGCCGCGCCGATCCCGGAAGAGGCCCCGGTGACGAGCGCGGTGCGGCGGGAGGCTTCGGAGGTGGACATGGGGGAGAGCCCTTCGGGTTGGGGAGCCAACGGGGGTGGTGAGGCGCGCACCACACTAGTTGAACCCCGCTCAACAGCGGCGTGCGGGCCGGACACGCAGGAGGCGGGGAACCCGGGCCCCGCACAGGGGCGGGGCGCCCGTCCACCCCGCGCGGGTGGACGGACGCCCCGGGGCTCGGGAGTGAGCCCCAGCCCGTCAAGGAGTGCTACTCGACGGGCGGGTACGCGTTGGCCAGCAGTTCCTGGAACTGCGCGGAGAACCAGTGGCCGGAGATCGGCGCGTTGTCCAGAGCGCCGCTCATGTTGTTGCCGTTGCGCGGGTTCCCCTCATACGTGGGGTCGCACATCCGGTCGAAGCCCTTGCCTTCGTCGTTGTCGATCTCCTCGCTGGAGCCGTCCGACTCGCCCGGGGGCTTCATCCACACGTAGGCGTGGATGCCGGGCTCGGGTGCCGTGGTCGGGCGCTCGCCCAGACCCGCTCCGGACTGGTTGCACCAGTTGCCGGACTGGATGCGCTGGTCGTAGCGGCCTCCGTCCACGTAAGCGTCGACGTCGGTCTCGGGTCCCGGGCCGCTGGGCCGGGCATCGCCGCCCCAGCCGTTGCGGGAGGTGTCGATCAGCATGCCGATGTCGGAGCCGAAGCCCTGTGTCACCAGCTCCTCGCGCAGCGCCTGGGAGAAGGAGAGCTCGTCGACGTACTGGTTCCAGTCGACCCATTCCGACTCGGTCACCGGGGTGCCGTCGATCTCGTCCGTGACGGAGAAGTTCTCCTCCTCCAGGGCCGAGTAGTTGGCGGTGTTGGCAATGAAGCCGTGCACGTCGTCGGGGGAGGCCCCGTTGGCGTTGGCGGCCTCGTAGAACAGCTCGGCGGAGGGGACGAAGTTGTCCTCCCAGCCGATCCAGCCGTGGTGGCCGGCGTCCACGTAGTTGTAGACGTTGTCGATCGCGCCGAGCTGGCCCAGCGCGTAGCCGACACCGTCGACGTAGTTGCCGTTCTCGAGCATCTCGTCGCACTCGGGCGTCGAGGTCTCCCTGGGGGAGACGTTGGTGATGAGGTTGGGGAGCGAGTCGATCTCGATCGTGGTGACGACGCGGAGGGGCGAGTCCTCGAAGTCGGCGAGGATCTCCGCGATCGGGTCGATGTACTCGGACTCGTAAACGTCGATCTCGTCGGCCGCGAGCTCGCCGTTGGAGGCCAGGGCGGCGCAGTCACGGCCAGGAAGGTTGTAGATGACCACCTGGAAGACCAGCGGCTCGCCGGCGGCCTGTTCGACCGCCTCCTCGAGGTGGTCGCGCAGACCCATGTCGCCGGTCGTGGGACTGTCGTTGCCCTCGATGGCGCCGATCCGGTCCATCCACACACCGGTGGGTTCGTCGGCGATGGCTTCGCCGCCCGGTTCCGAGGCGGCGTTCTCGGACCAGATCGGGTTCACGTAGACGGGCGCGCCCTCATAGGGGTTCTCGACGCGTTCGGCGGTGCTGACGTCGTCCGCGGACGAGACCAGGTCGGCGGTCGCGGGGGAGGAGAACGCGTAGGCTCCCGAGGCGATGAGGCCGAATCCGGCGGCCACAGCAATTCCTCGTCGAGCCCACGGCGTTTTCTTTGCGTCGCGGGTACTTCTCATATTTGGGTCCTCAGGGTGAGCGGGTGTTCCACAAAGGAGCGATAAGGGTGTCGGGCGCGGCGCACGACACGGGCGTATCCGCTGTTCCAACGGGTGCATGGTGGTGATCGTGTGCGCATGGCCGGTCTGACCTCGGGGGATAAGGGGAAGTGGGGGAGGATGGGGGGACGGGCTGTTTTCGCCTAGGAGGTTGGGAGCGCTCCCAGTTAGCGAATGACCGATCTTGGTGGACAGTGTGTGCGATGAGCGCCCGGTGGATCACGGTCGTTCGTGGGGGTGCCGAGTCCTGTGTGCGCTTTCCAGAACCGTAACCTTCCAATGGTGATATGTAAACACCATATGAAGTTCTGGATTCTGGAACTCAGTCCTTTTTTGTGAAAGCCCAGGTGGGTAATGGATTAATGACCATTCAGTAGCATCGGTCCCTGTCCAGTCAGAGCGGGCGGGCGACACCCAGGGGCCGCCACACGGCGAGGGTCAGCGCACCCACGGATGCCGCGGCGAGCCAGAACGGCGCCAACAGGCCCACGTGCTCCGCGAGGAGCCCGCCGAGGAGTGCGCCCAACGCCGCACCACCGATGTCGGCCCACCGGTACACGCTGCCCACCCGGCCGAGCAGGCGGTCCGGAGTGGCCCGCTGGCGTACCGTCACAGCGGCCGTGCCCCACACCATCGTGTGTACCCCGAACAGCACCATCACGGCCCCCGCCACGATGCCGTTCGAGGCCAGCGCCAGAGCCGCGTACGTGAGCGCTTCCACCACGAGACCCCACCGCAGCAGGAACACCAGGCCCAACCGAGGCTCAAGCCACTCGAAGGCCGCGGAGCCAACCAGACCGCCGAGCGCGCCCGCGGAGATGAACAGCCCGAACTGCGTGTCGCTCAAGCCCAGTCGTTCCTGGGCGTAGATCACCCAGATCGCGAAAGCGCCCACCCCGGTCAGGTTCATGACCAGGATGCACGCGCACAGCGTGCGCAGCGTGGACGTCTGCCACACGTACGCCAGCCCGTCCCGAACCGCGCCCCGGAGTGCGGTTCGCTGGCCGCCCCCGGCCTTTCCGCCGGTTTCGGGCTTCGGTACGGGCGGTACCGCGATGCGGAGGACGAGCAGCGCGGCCATGACGTGGGTGATCGCGTCGAAACCGAAGGGGAGCGCCCACGCGGCCCCGAACATCAAGGCGCCCAGTGGCGGGCCGAGCAGCTGGTTGTTGAGGGAGAAGGTCAGCGCCAACCGGGCGTTGGCCCGGCCGAGCAGGGCCCTGGGTGCGACCGACACCACCATCGCATCGTAGGCGGGGGAGGCAAGGGTCTCGGCGACGCCCAGCACGAACAGCGCGGCGTACAGAACCCACACGGGTGGGACCCCTGCGAGCAGCACCGCGGCGAGCACGGCCAGGACCATGGCCCGCGCCAGGTTGGCCGAGACGAGGACGGCCCGGCGGGACCACCGGTCGACGAGGGCGCCGGAGGTGAGGGAGAAGAGCAGGGTGGGCAGCATCTGCACGAAGGCGGCACCGGCGACCACCGCCGCCGAGTCGGTGAGGGAGGCGACCAGTAGAGGGCCGGCGGCGAGCAGGGAACCGCCACTGAGGTTGGTGAGGGCGGCAGACCACCAGAGCCGGATGAAGTCCGGCCCGAGGGAGGGTGAGTCATCGGGGCGCCACGTGAACGGCGCACGGAAAGAGGACATGGGAGGACTCCCGTTGAGGCATGGCGAAGGCGCCGATCGGCGCGTGGACGGGGCAGCGCTCGGCTGCCCGGCCCGCCTCAGCGGAGGGTTCGCGGATGTCCTGCCACGTCAGCCCGGAGGCCCTGTCTGTCGGACCCGGGGTCAGTCGGTGCGCAGGGGTGTTACCGGTTTCCCCGAGCCGGGGCGGGAGCGGTGACCGGTCGCACGGTGGTGGTAGGCACGGGTGTCCTCTCCGTAGGGGGCAGGGTGCTGGCTGAGAGCTGAACGCTACACACGCGAAAGCCCCGGGGCGAGGGGTTTTCGCTCCGGGGCCGGGGTGAGGTTCGGCGCTGGGACTCAGTCCCGTTCGCAGCCCTCCAGTACCAGGGCGAGTCCGGCGCCGAGCAGCCAGAGGTCCTTGGACAGCGGCAGGCCCTCGGAGGTGGGCGCCAGGCTCCCGGGCTTGTGCATGCCGGGGGTGCGCAGGTAGAGGCCGAGCAGACCGGACGCGAAGGCGCTCAGCCCCGCGCCCGCGAGCTTGTTCGGCACGAGGGGCACCAGCAGTGCGCTGCCCAGGGCGATCTCCCCGGCGGACAGGAGTTTGGTGAAGGTGACCGGGTCGATCTTGTCCAGGAACGGGTACGTGCCCACGGCCATGCCGTGCAGTCCCACGGCGGTGTCCTCGTCGGCCCCGCGCTTGTCCAACCCGGAGTTGAGGATGGACGCGCCGGTGGCGATCCGCAGGGCCATCTGGTGCGGTCTGACGGGCGATTTCATGGGAGCTCCAGGGCGACTCGGCGGCATGATGTGACTTTGGGTAATGGAAATGCTACGTGTTGCATTCGTCGGGGTCCTGTTGCGTCCGCCGGGTGTCGCCAACGGAGTTGCCCCGCCGACGGCGACGTGGTTTCCTGCGCGCGATCACCCCAGCGATGAAGGAAACACATGCGCAGAGTCATCGTCACCGGAGGCGGAACGGGCATGGGGCGGGCGATCGCTGAGCGCTTCGCCTCGGCCGGGGAAGAGGTCCACATCCTGGGCCGCCGCAAGGAGGTCCTCGAGCGGGTCGCCTCCGACAGCGCCGGCCTACGGATCGTCCCCCTGGCCGTCGACCTCACCGACGAGGACGCGGTCCTGGCCGCCGCCGACCAGCTCTCCGCCGAGCCCGTCGACGTCCTGGTCAACAACGCCGGAGGGATCATCAAGGAGGCCCCGGTCGACCTGAAGGGCGCCTTCGACATCTACCGGCGCACCATCGACGCCAACCTCCTGTCCGCCATGATGCTGACCCAGGCACTCTGGCCTGCTTTCCAACGCCCGGGAGGCAGGGTCGTCAACATCAGCTCCATCGCCGCGCACCGGGGCGGCGGCGACGCCTACGCCGCGGCCAAGGCCGGGCTGTGCGGCTGGGGGCTGGACCTCGCCAAGCGGGGCGGTCCCGACGGGATCACCGTCAACACACTCACCCCCGGCTATGTCCAGGACACCGAGTTCTTCACCAAGGAGGGTCGCTCGGGCCGACACGACACACTCACCGCCGAGACCCTGGTCGGGCGTGCGGGTACCCCTGACGATGTCGCTGCGGTCGTGGCCTTCCTCGCCTCACCCGAGGCGGGATGGACCACCGGTCAGGTCCTCGGAGTCAACGGCGGGGCACTTCCCGGGCGCTGAACGGCGTGGTCACCTTGCGGTGGCTTGGGGGCTGAGGGGGTCCGGTGGTGAGCCCGAGGCGTGCCGGAGGCGTTCCGGAGTGCGGGGAGGGTGGACCGCTCGATCGTTCGGGCCGCACGACCTGCGCTTTCCGTAGGGGTCGCGGGGCGTCCGCCGCGACCCCCGGCGGTTTCCTGAGCCCACGAAAGGCGAGCGGCCCGCATCATGTGATGCAGGGTTGCGAACAGCGAAAAACAGCGGAGGCCCCGTGGGAAAGCAAGGGTTGACCAGGATCGCCGTGGCTGGAGTGGCTACTGTGAGTATTGGGGTTGCTACGACCTCGCCCGTTCAGGCCGAGGAAGGCCCCGCAGAGACCGCACCACTCAACTACGTCGCGCTCGGTGACTCCGCCGCGGCCGGACCCCTCATCCCCGACCAGGACCGCAACATCGCGTGCCTGCGCTCCGACCGGAACTACCCCCAGGTCGCAGCGGAGGCGCTTGGTGCGGACCTCACCGACGTCAGCTGCTCGGGGGCCAAGCTCTCTGACTTCAGCGGAGAGCAGTACGGCTTCCTGCCGCCCCAGTACGACGCCCTGGGCGAGGACACCGACCTGGTCTCCCTCACCGTGGGCGGTAACGACAACAGCCTGGTCCTGACGACCCTGGGTTGCCTCAACCTCCTGCGTGAACCGCACGGCAGTTCCTGCGAGGAGCGCTTCACCGAGGGCGGCGGAGACGAGCTCGCTGAGGACATCGAGGCTTGGGAACCCGAACTCGACCAGGCCCTCACGGAGATCCGAGACCGCGCCCCCAACGCCGACATCGTGGTCGCGGGTTACGGGACCTACCTCCGAGAGGGAGGCTGCTGGCCAGCACAACCCATGTGGGGCCGGGACGCCGACTACATCCAGGGTTCGGTCGACAACCTCAACGACGTGTTGGAGCGTCAGGCCATCGCGCATGGTGGCACCTACGTCGACCTAGCGGCGGTCAGCGAAGGCCACGACGTGTGCGCCCCGTCGGGGGAGCGCTACCTGGAGGGCCTGATCCCCAGCAGCGTCGCCGCCCCGCTGCATCCCAATGCCCAGGGGATGGAGGCCTTCGGCACCGCCATCGCGGAGACTGTGGGCATCCCAGACTCGTCGGGTGTGTCAAGTTAAGGGTGTAACTATTTTTCCTGGTCAGCGGCGTGTCGGGGTCAGCCGGCCCTCGAAGGTCACCTCGAAGGCATTCAGCGCCCGCTTCCACCGGTTGGTCCACTTGGCTCGCCC